>NZ_LSIA01000105.1:0-46526 GCF_001556015.1 Novosphingobium sp. CCH12-A3
CTCCGTGGGGTTTGACGGAACAACGGCATAGCCGATCCGGCCTGCATAGGATCTACTACGACAGCATCGGCACATCCTATAGCATCGGCAACTTCATCCGCCGCCAGATCAACCAGAACAACGATGCCAAGCGCACCTTCAGCCGCGTGACCTGGCGGGCGGGGGTCGATTACGACACGTCGCTCGGCCTGATCTTCGCGTCGGTCTCCACCGGTTACAAGGCTGGTGGCTTCAACGATGGCTGCGAGATCGGCAAGGGTGCCAACTGCGCATTGCCCGCAGAAGCGCTTTACTATGATCCCGAAACCCTCACCGCCTATGAAGCAGGCTTCAAGTTCCGCTTCAGCCCGGCATTCCGCCTCAACGGCACGATCTTCCACTATGACTATGCAGGCCTGCAGCTTTCGCAGCTGTCCGACATTTGCGGTGGGCCTTGCCAGGTTACGACCAACGCTGCGAAGGCGAAGGTTGATGGCGTGGAGCTTGATGCTCAGATCCAGCCTTCGGATCGCTTGACAGTCAGGCTGGCACTGAACTGGCTCGATGCCCGATATGACGAATATGCTCCTGCCTACAATGACACTTCGGTCACGCCGAATGTACGCCGCTCGGTGAATTTCGCCGGTCGTGCGCTGAATCGCAGCCCGAAGTGGAGCTGGGTTGCCGGCGCGAACTATGTCCTGCCGGTCGGCGAAGGGCGCATCGTGTTCGACGCACAGACTGCAGCCCGCAGCCGTTACGAAGTGACCGACCTCGCCAACTTTGCCTACTTCTACCAGCCGGCAGCGACGAAGACCGACGTCTCGGTGACTTACAGAGCGCCGGAGGATCGCTTCTACTTCGCCGCATTTGCCGAAAACCTCGAGAACAACCTCGTGGTAACCGGAGCAAGCACCGGGCTGTTCGGTGCTGTCACTTTCGCCGATCCGCGCACCTATGGTGTCCGTGCCGGCGTCAAGTTCTGACGGGAGAAACTCCCTCGCCGACTGGCATGAGGGCAAGTCGGCAAACGGGCGGGCGGGGCTATCTGGCCTCGCCCGTTCGCATTCCAGAATCTCAGAACGATAAGTTTCCGGAAGTCCCCGCCTGATGGTTCCCTGTGGATCTTCGGCTCAGCTTTCCACGCGGGGTTCCACCTGAATTAGCGAGACAGCTGTGCGGCGAGGCTGGGTCAGCATGAAGTGCGTGGCAACCGCAATGTCTTCTGCACGAAGCATCTTCTGGGCATTGATGGCCTTGCGCTGATCTTCGTCAGAGTACTCCGGATACTGGAAGTCGGCGCCGGTCAGCCCCGGTTCGATCAGGCCGACCTTGATGTCCTTGGGTGCCATTTCTTCCCGGAATGCGGCGGCAAAGCCCTGGACGCCGGACTTTGCCGCGACATAGACCGAGCTGCCCTTGCCGCGAGAGACTGCCGACATCGACCCGATCAACACGATGTCGCCACCGTTCCCCATCCGCCGCGCCGCTTCCCGCGATGCAACCACATAGGCGACCAGATCGGTTTCCAACTGATAGCGCAGTTCCCCTTCGTTGACGTCCATCGGGGTCTGCGCGGGAACTGCAGCGTTGATGATTGCAACATCGATCGCACCGCCCAATGCTGCGTCGGCAGCACTCCAGAACCGGCGCATGTCCTCAGGCCGTGCCAGATCGACCGCAACGCCATCGCCCTTCCCGACGTTGTTGATCCGCTCGAGCGCATCGGCAAGATGCTGCTCGTCACGGCCGCAGATAAATACGGATGCTCCTTCGCTGGCCAGAAGCACGGCGATCGCGCGGCCAATTCCCGTTGTACCACCGGTAACGACCACCCGCTTGCCATCAAGGCTCGGTTGCTCGGTGTGGGCGTCGTCGAGATCGAGGGCAATTTGGCCAGACATGAAATTCTCCGCGTCAGCAGCTCCGACAGAATGCCGGGCGCTCGCAAGAGAACTGCATGAGATGGTCAGCGGTTTCCCGGATCAACCGGCTTCAGCCAGCATCCGTCGCATCAGGAGGATGGCCACGCTTGCAACAGCTGGCAATACTCGTCGAAACGGAGGGGTTTCGAGATGACGAAACCCTGCAGCGTATTGCAGTCGTTCTCTGCCAGCCAGCGCCGCTGTGACTCCAATTCGACACCTTCGGCCACCGTTTCCAACCCCAGCATCTTGGCCAGACCGATGATGCCCAGCACGATCTTCTGGTCGGGGCCAGACTCCGCCACGCGCTGCACGAAGCTGCGGTCGATCTTGATGGTGTCCACGGTGCAGGCCTGCAAGTGGGCGAGCGAGGAGTAACCAGTGCCGAAATCGTCCAGAGCAACGGCGATGCCGCGGGCATGCAGAGCCTTCACGATGGAATCGGCCTGTCGCGTATCGGTAATGACCGACGTTTCGGTCACTTCGACCTCAAGCAAATGCTCGCTCGCACCATAATCGGCAAAGATCCGCGAAATCCTGGCGGGCAGATCGGGGGTGAATTCGGATGCACCAATATTGACCGCCAGGCGAGGGGGGAGGCCCTTCTTCACCAGAGCCAGTTGCGCGACCGCTGCTTCGCGCAGGACCCAGTCGGTCAGATGCGAAAGCAGACCCGCGCGTTCGACCACGGGTATGAATGTTGCCGGAGAGAGATGCCCGAGCAACGGGCTTTCCCAGCGGACCAGCACTTCGGCCGACAAGGGACGTCCGCTCTCCGCGCAGACCTTGGGCTGATAGCAGACGTGCAGCTGGCCCTGTTGCAACGCCGTTATCAGCTCGGCACGGATCGAACTGGCCAGACGCATGTCGGACATGGCCGCCCCTTCGAGCTGGAGCAGTCGCCCACCACCCTCGCGCCGCAGAAGTCGCGCGGCTTCCATCAGACGTTCAAGCAGGGGTTCCCCGCACTTTGCCATGCCGATCTCGGCTGTCACCGCCGAAAGGGAAAGACGCGACCGCACCCAGGTCAAAGGCTTGCTGTCGCGAACCTTGAGTTCGACCAGCGGCTGCAAGGCTTGCTCCAGAACAGCGAGGCTGTTGCCGATCACCGCCCAGGCATGGCCGTGCACTTTGAACACTTCAAGACCGGCCCGCCTCGCCATCCTGTCGATCAAGGTCTGGATCCGGCCTTCGCCTTGTCCTTCGAACCTGCTTGCCAACTCGGGCTGGCTGTCGATCTTCACCACTGCCACCGCTTCGCCCGGTCTGGCGCGGGAAAGTCGGGCCAGGAAAGTCGCACGTCCGTCCGGGTCCGGTTCCTCCCGGGCTGCGGCATGGCGCTGGGCGGCATTCTGCAGGTGGCTTTCGACCGTGGCGATCAACAGGTCATAATCGACTGGCTTGACCAAATAGTCATCTGCCCCTGCACGCCGACCCGAAATCATTGTCGTGCGATCATTGAACGCGGTCAGAAACACGAACGGCACGAGCGACTGCGCATTGCGGCGCGCCCTCAGGGTTTCAAGAAGCTCGATGCCGTTCATCCCAGGCATCTGCACGTCGCAAAGCACGAGATCGGGCAATGCTTCGTCCATCCGGGCAAGCGCGGCCTCGGCGTTCTCCGCCTTGTCGATCTGGAATCCGTGGTCGGCCAGTTCCTCTGCAATGTCGCGCAGGATCTCTGGCTCGTCCTCGACACAGAGAACACGGAAGTCCTTGGGTGAGAATGCACTCATCACGCCGCCTCCCAGAACTCGGTCGTCGTGACCGTCGCCAGTGGCAGACTGGAACTCACCACTGTCCCCTGTCCAGGCGTCGACTGGATGTCGAGCAGCCCGCCGTTGGCGTCAATCAGGCTGTTGGCAAGATAGAGGCCCGTGCCGGCGCCGGGAACGGCCGTGCTGTTCGACCCGCGATAAAAGCGCTCGCGCACCAGGGGGAGCTCCTCAGCCGGGATGCCGGGGCCCTGGTCATGCACCGATATGATGCAACGCCCTTCTTCGATCTGCGTTTCGATCCACACCTTGCCGTCTCTCGGCGAGAATCGGCAGGCGTTTTCGAGGATAGCGACGAGCGCGGAGTGGATCAGCTGGCGATCGACAAACAGGGCCGTGCGCTCGACGTCGTCGTTAATGCGAATTTCAATGGCGCGCTCACTGCCTGCCGAGGCAACCGCTTCGCGCAGAATACTACCCAGAGCAACCGCTGCAGGGCGGCACGTCGTCTGCCCTTCTTCCATGCGTACCAGTTGCAGCGCGCTTTCCATCACGTCACGGATGCGCGAAACGGCGCGGCGGATCATGTCGGACCGTTCCACGACGGTGTCTTCCGTAAGCCGTGACGCCCGCCGCTTCAGGATCTGGCCGCTGCTATCGATCACGGTGAGCGGCGTGCGGAATTCGTGGCTGAGGATGTTGATGAACCGCCTCTGGCCGGTGGTGATGCGGCGTTCGGTATCATACGAACGACGCACTTCGGCTTCCTGGGCCACGATCCGTTGATGCGCTTCGCCAAGCTTCTGGCCCATTTCCACCAAACGGCCTGAAAGGTTGTCGACTTCGCTCACGCCGAACTTTGGCGCGTTCTGGTTGTATTCGCCTGCACCGATCCGGTCCATGAGCTGCTCCACTTCGCGCAAGGGCCGGGCGAGGCGCCGGCTCATCACCCGCGCGCGCCAGACGAGGAAGGCGAAGAACACCACGTAGAAGGCAAGCAGGATCAGCAGCATGATCACGCCGACAGTGACCAGTTGATCGTGCAGCGAATTGGCGTCAGCCAGGATCTGCGAAGCGGGCGCCAGCACCACCAGCGTCCAGCCAGGGCCTGCAACCCTGGCATTCGTGGCCAGCATGTCGCGGCCGCCCAGCATGACGTGGCTTATCCTGGAGGAGCCACTGCCGACGGCCTGTGCAAGTGCCTTCAGCTCGGGTCGGCGGGTGATGTTGAACTGGTCGGGCTTGAACGTATCGGACCGTATCGCATCAGCATATTTGTGGTCCTTGAGTTCGGTCAGCCCAAGATCCTTTTCGCCTGCCGGGGGCAGGGCGAGTATGGTTCCGTCCCGCCCCACCAGCATCGCGTAGCCCTGCCAGGGCAGGTTGAGCGAGAGGATGCGGCTGACCACGGTATCCAGCGTCATGTCGATCCCCACGACGCCCTCCAGCCGCTTCTCGCTGTATACCGGCGCAATCGACGAGACCATCCAGCCCGAACCTGCCGGATCGACATAGGCATCGGTCCAGACCACCTTGCGTTTCGGGTTATGCTGCGCATCCGCTTCGTAGTAGAAGTTGTACGTGGGGATGTTCATTTTCGGCGCGTACTGGCTCAGCACGTCGAAGTACGGGTAGATGCGATTGTAGCTGTCCCAGGTATTGAGATAGACCTGCCGCACCAGCGGCGATGCAGCCTTGATGTGGCGCATGGTGTGATCGAGCCGGGTGGAGCGCCAGACCTTTTCGATCTCGTCCGCGCCGACGGGGTGATAGCCGCTGTAGAATGCGGCAGCATCGTCGGGGCGCCCTCGTATTGTGTGGAATACCCTGTCCGAACCGATGTGATACCGTGCCTTTTCCTCTGGGGGCGGATCGTAGGGCGTAGCCAGCGCTTCGCCAGCTTCCGCGCCAAGAAGGCGCGTCATGCCTTCGACACCACCGAGAGTGGCGGTGATGTTTGCCGATTCACGCGCGGCAATGTCCGTCAGGTACTTCTCCGAGACCGCCGTTACCGTCGCGACATTCTGCTGATACGTGAAGTTCCCCGTCGCCCAGTAGCTCAAAAGAAAGCCCAGTTCGATCAGGCACAGCGGTATGACGGCGGTACGCAGATAGGACGCGCCAAGCCATCGGGCCAGCGTGGTTTGCCTGCCTTGACCTTTTCGTGCGAGTCCTGCGAACACCCGTTGTTCCTTGCTGACCTGCCGGATACCCTTGGAAATACTAAATTTAGATTGTCGGCTCTAAGCAGAATCCCATATGCGCGCGCACAGACACAGGCCGGAAGGGCACAACTCTGCGCAGGCGGCGGACCTGCCGCCGGGCCACGGCGATGCGCTGCGCCTGCTCGCGCTGGTCGACCGTGCGGTGTGGATCTACGATTTCGATCATGTGCGCATGGTCTGGGCCAATCCCGCCGGCTTGCGCTTCTGGCGGGCTGAAAGCCTCAAGGCGCTCTGTGCGCGGGACCTGAACCCCACTGCCGTGGGTACGGCCGAGCGGCTGGAGAACCTGCGCCATGCGCTGGCGAGGGGCGAAGTGCGCAGCGAGCGGTGGACCTTCTATCCGCAGGGCCAGCCCTTCCAGCGTGACTGCCGCCTGCATGGCGTGGCGCTCGAGGACGGGCGCATGGCGCTGCTGGTCGATGCTGCCGATGCGCCGATGCAGGTGGCGGACAGCTCGTTCGAGACGCGTGCGATCGAGGCGGTGCGGCAATCGGCGCTGATGATCTCGCTGCTGAGCGAGGGCGGGCAGTGGCTGATGCACAACCCTGCGGCCGAAGCGCTGATCAACCGGCTGCACGGCACCAACCTGCCGGGACTGGACAACTTCGCGACACTGTTCGCCCATCCCGACGAGGCGATTGCCCTGCGTGCGCGGGCGCTCGAAAGCGGCAGTGCGGAAGCGACCCTGCGCATGGCCGGATCGGCCTTCCGCATGCACGAGGTCACGCTCCGCCGCCTGACCGATCCGGTGACAGGCAGGCTTTCGCTCATGGTCAGCCAGGCCGACGTGACCCGGGCCTACCGGGCTGAGCGCCGCCTGCACAAGGCGCTGGCGCGCGAACGCACGATTGCCGAGACGCAGCGCCAGTTCCTGTCGGTGACCAGCCACGATTTCCGCACGCCGCTGAGCGTGATCGACGGTTCGGCCCGTCGCATCGCCCGTCTGGCGGAACCCGGCAGCGTGATCGCCGAACGCGCCGAGACGATCCGCGACACCGCGCGCCGCATGACCGAGGCGGTGGATCGTACCTTGGGCTGGGCCTCGATCGAGGACGGCCGCGTCGATTTCCAGCCCGAGCGGGCGAACATCAGACCGATGGTGGAACGCGCGCTTATCGCCCAGCGCTCGGTACATCCGCATCGCCCGTTCGTAGCCGAACTGGACGATGTGCCCGACCTGATGCTCGACCAGGTTCTGGTGCTGCGCGTGCTCGACAACCTGATCGGCAATGCCATCAAGTATTCGCCTGAGGAACAGCCGGTCCGCGTGCGCTGCTTTGCCCGCAACGGCGAGGTGATGGTCTCGGTGACGGACGAGGGGATCGGAATTCCCTCCGATGAGCTATCAAAGCTCTTCAACCGCTTCTTCCGCTCGAGCAACGCCCGCCGCTTCAAGGGCAGCGGCGTTGGTCTGCACGCGGCGCGGTTCTACATGGAACTCCACGGTGGCCGAATCTCGGTAAAGACCACCGAAGGCAAGGGCTCGACGTTTACGCTGGCGTTTCCGGTGCCGGCCAAAGGTTAGGCAGTAGCCGCACCGCCACTTCTTCTGTCGGCCCCGCGCTAGTCCCCCAACACGATCAGAACGCTCGCTTCACGCTCGCGCCCCAAGTCCTCGGAGTACCGACATGGTTGTAGTCGAAGCCGAAGCCAGAGAGGTCTATGCGCGAAGTGAAGTAGATCTTGTCGGTGAGGTTGCGGCCCCACAGTGACACGGTCCAGTCGCCACGAACGTAGTCGATCCCGGCGCCGAGCAGGGCGTAGCCGCCCTGGCGCAGGCGGGGGATGTTGACGATCTCGAAGTATTGCGAGGACACATAAGACGCATCGGCGCGGAGGGTGAGGCGGGCGTTGCCGGCTTCCCAAGCGGTCCAGTCGATCGCGGCATTGGCGGTGAGGGCAGGGGCGTTGGACAGGCGGTGGCCGCGCACGTCGAGGCCGCTGATTACCCCGCGCGTCGCCCGTGCATGGAGCAGGCCGAGCCCGGCGTTGAGGGAAACGTTAGGCAGGGGCCGCGCGTCGAGTTCAAGTTCCGCGCCATAGATGCGCGAGCGATCGAGGTTGACCAGCGTCTGCGTCGCGTCGACCGGGTTGACCGAAAGGAACTGCTGGTTGCGGTAATCGTACCAGAAGCCGGTGAGCGATACCGAGACCATGCCGCCCAGCCGCGCCTTGGCTCCGGCTTCGAAGGCGTCGAGAATTTCGGGCTTGGCGACGCCCGCTTCGGACGGATCGAAGAAGGCTTGGGCGTTGAACCCGCTGGCGCGGTAGCCGCGGCTGTAGCTGGCGAAGAGCAGCGTGCCATCGTCGAGCTTGTGATCGAGCGCGAGCTTGCCGGAGAGGTTGTTGCCGGAAAAGCGGCGGTCGAGCGGTGCGATCGGCGTGGCGACGAGGACACCGTCAACGCCCCGGATTTCCGAGGTCAGCCCGGCCTGCAGGCCTGTGTCATGTGTGAAGCGCAGGCCCCCGCGTAGGGTGGTGCCGCCGCCGAGCTTCAACCGGGCGTCGCCGAACAGGGCCCAGCTGCGCTTGTCCTGATCGAAGCGATTGGAGATGACGCAAGCGAACAGGCTGGCATTGGCGGTGCAGTCGTCCACATCGACGCGGCCGTTGCCGTCGACGTCAAGATCGGTCCAGAAGTTGAGGTCGGTCGCGTTGAACAGATCCTCGCGGTGGTGATGGGCGCCAACGATGACGCTCAGCGGGCCATCGCCCTCCCATGCGAGGCGCAGTTCCTGTCCGAACTGGGTGCCGCGATCGGTGTAGGGGATTTCGAGCACTTGGCGCGGGCTGCCGTCGGTGTCCTCGGGGACATAGAGGCTGCCCTTGTCCCAGCCGGTGACGGAGATCAGGGTGATGGAATCGCTGAGCTTGAAGGTGCCGGTGAGGGCGGCCGACCAGGTGCGGGCGAGACGGCGGGCGGTGAAGTTCGCCTCAAGCTCGCGAATTCCCAGTCCTTCGCGGAAGTAGCTGCTGCCCTGGCCGTAGGCCTCGTAAGCGCCGTTGCCGACGCCATCGGGGCGCGGCCTGGAATAGTTGCCGTAGTTCTGTGGGCGCTGCAGGCTGGTCGAGAGGCGCAGTATCAGCTCGGCGCTGTCGGACGGTTGCCACAGCAGCGAACCGCGAATGCCGTATTCGCGGGTGGAGGACAGGTCCGGCTGTCCGGCAAGCCGGTTGCGGAACCAGCCATCGGCGCTGGCGGCGGTAAAGGCCACGCGAGCAGCAAGGGTCGGGCCGAGAACCATGTTCAGCGCGCCCTGCGCCTCGAGGCGATTGTAGTTGCCCGCGCCCAGCCTGAGGTAGCCTTCGCTGGCGAAGACCGGGCGGGCCGAAACGTAGTTGATCGCGCCGCCGGTGGTGTTCTTGCCATAGAGCGTGCCCTGCGGCCCGCGCAGCACCTCGACGCGTGAGAGATCGTAGAGGGCCAGACCGAGGAACGCGAAGTTGCCTTTGTAGACCTCGTCATAATAGGCGGCGACGGGTCCGGCCTGGTTGAGGCTGAAGTCCGACATCGATACGCCCCGCAGCGCAAAGATCGGGGTGTTCTCGCCTACCGTCGCGCTGAAGCGCAGGTTGGGGATGCGGGCGGCGAGGTCGTCAGCTTGGGCGAAGCGCGCGGCTTCCAGGTTCTCGCCGCCGAGCACGGAGAGCGAGATCGGCACGTCGCTCGCCTTTTCCGACCGCTTCTGCGCGGTGACGACGATCTCGTCCTGCGATTCGGCTTCGGCGGGCACATCGGCGGCTGGCGCGGGGAGGATAGCAAGGCCGGCAGAAAGGCCAGCGGCGAGGACGGACATTCGCAAGCTCCGGGGAAGGGTGCCCCGAACTAGACCGCGTGTGGTTTATACCTTTGGAGGAACGCCATCAGCAATTCTGCTTAGAGTCCAAGTTGCTCGCGGTCGGCCAGCGCGGCGACGAGTTCCGCCTGCGAGGCGGCGTGGCGGTAATTGGCGTCGATCTCGCGGATCGTGGCATCGGCCAGCGCTTCCTCGCGAAGGTTGACGACGAGGAAGTCGCTGGCGCCCAGCGAGAAGCGGCGGCGCTCGGCCTCGGCCATCTTGCGGGCGAGGGCGGCTTCGGCGGTGGCGAGCCCGGCCAGCTTTTCGGCGCCGGTCACCTGCGTGCGCAAGTTGGCGATCTCGACGCCGATCTGGTCTTCAAGCAGGCGCAGGCGCAGCGACAGTGCATCTTGCTCTGCCGCCACTTCGGCAATGCGTCCCTTGGCGGCGCGCTGTTCGAGCGGGACCGAGAAGCGCAGGCCAAAAATGCCCTCGGTCGGACGGCGCACCGGCGATCCGTCCCCGAAGTCCTTCGATGCTTCCACGCGGACGTCGAGCCGAGGCTTGAGTTCGTTCTCGGCGAGGCGGGCGCGGATGCCGGTCTGCTCGATCCGGGTGAGCAGCGCCTGGAGATCGGGCCGGGCGGCGATGGCGCTGCTCTGGTCGACAAGGCGGGGAGTGACGTTGTCAACCTGGCGCGGGGGCAGGCGATCCGGCGAGGGGACCACCGGCTGGCCAAGGCCGTCGCGCAGGAACAGCGAGAGCGCGTTGGCCTGCAGTTGCAGGTCCTGTTCGGCGCGGACGAGCAGGGCCTGGCGGCGCACGATGTTTTGCTGGTTCTCGGTGCCGAGGATCGAAGGCCGCGCGCCGAGGACGATCTGGCGCTCGATCGAGCTCTGCCGTTCGCGCGCGAGCTCGAAGATCTCGCGGTAGATCTTCACCCGCAGGCCCGCCGCGACCCACAGCTGGTATGCCTCGATTGCGCGGCGCTGCACGCCGATGGCGACAAGATCGCGATCGAGTTCGGCCAGTTCGATATCGAAGCCGGCCAGTTCGCGCCGGCCGCGCCGTTCGTCGATCACCCGGTCGCGCAGCAGCGAGAACAGCACGCCGGCCTTGATCTCGCCGAGTTCGTTGGTGATGGACTTGCCTTCGTACGAGGCGAAATCGCCGATCGACTTGCGATAGCCGCCATAGACCTGGCCGCCGTTGTTCTGCAGCGGTCGGTATGCCGAAACCTCGGCGGTGGATCCGTTGTAGTAGCCCAGGGGGCGGGCCGTCGCCTCGGCATTGAAGACGAGGTCGAACTGGCCCTCGGCAGTTAGCAGGCGGGCATCGGCCTGGCGCTGGCGGGCCATCGCCTCGAGGATTTGCGGCGCGTGGGTTGCCGAGGATTGCAGCACCTCGCGCAGGGTCAGCTCCTGCGCTCGCGCCGCGCCGCCCAAGGCGAGCAGGGCGAGCAGGGCGACGAGGAAACGGGCGATCACTTCGCGTCCTCTTCCTCGCCGTAACTGCCGCTGCCGTAGGCTCCGCCCTTGGCGTCGTTCTTGCCCTTGGTCTCCTCCTTGTCGGACAGGGCCTTGAGCCCATTGCCCTTGCGCGGCCCGGCATCGACCGGGGTGGGGAATTCCAGAGGGAAGTCATTGAGCTGGCGCCACAGTTCGTAGGCGATCGTCACCGTTTCCATCTGGACCCAGCCGCGCACCTTGGAGCCGAGGCGGACGTAGTTGTCGTTCGGCCAGGCGGGCTTGCCGGGCATCGGTTCCACCAGCACGCGGAACAGGCCGTTGGGCTGGGCCGAAGGGTCGATCGTCAGCACGCGGCCATCGAACATGCCCTGCGCCACCGAGGGCCAGCCGCTGAACTGGATGGCTGGCCAGCCTTCGAAGTTCAGCCGCACCGCCTGCCCCTTGCGCACCAGCGCGGCATCGCGGCCATCGACCAGCAACTCGACAACGCGCTGCTGCCGCTCTGGCGCGATCGTGGCGAGGAGATCGCCGGCGCTGATCAGCGTGGCCCCGGCGGCGGTGTTGAGCGAGAGGATGCGACCGTCGCGGGGGGCGCGGACCAGCTGCGCCGACTGGCGGTTGAGCGCGATGTCGACCTTGCTCAGCTTGGCACGGGCCTCGGCCAGCTTGGCGTTGAGTTCGGCCACCTTGATTTGCGTGGCCTCGTAGTCGCGCCGGGCGGCAAGCCCTTCGGCGTAGAGTTGCGAGGAGCGGTTCACGTCGAGCCGGGCAGTGGCCATCGCCTGCTGGGCGGCTTCAATCTGCGCCACCACCTGCTCGCGCTCTGCCGCGAGGCGGGTGAGCAGGTCGGGATCATTGTCGATGATCCGGGCGATCGGATCGCCCTGCTTGACCAGCTGGCCATCGACGACGAACCACTTCTCGACGCGGCCGGGCACGAGCGCGGTTACCTGCTGCACGCGGTCTTCGGGGTTGAGCGCGATGACATCGCCGCGGCCGGGAGCTGTCTGCACCCATTTGACTGCGAACAGCAGCACCAGCAGCAGCGGGATAGCGATGGCGATCATGCGGCCGAGCGTGCGGGTGGTGCGCGGCACCTTCAGGCTCGACAGCGTGGCGAAGCCGGAAAGGTCGTGCCCGTGGGTAGAGGTCTTGGCGGCCATGGCTCAGCCCTCCCCTCCTGCGCCAAGGGCCGTGTGCGCAAAATGCATCACGTCGTCCACGGTCAGGCCCTCGGCCTGCCTGTCAGGGCCAAGCCACAGCCAGGAGTCACGCTTGAGACCCTCGGGACGATTGGTGAACTGCAGGATCGTGGTGCCGTGGGGCCGCAGCGCGGCAAGCGCGCGTTCCAGGCGGGCTGGCGGGAGCATGTCGTAGAGTGGTGAGAGCATCAGCACGCGCGGCCGCGCGACGAGAGCGCCTGCCAGCTTGAGCGCCATCGTCTCGCCCACCGTCAGCGGATAGCCCGAGCTGGAAAGCAGAGCGTCGAGACCGCCCGGCAGCGAGCCGACACGCCTAGCAAGCCCGACAATCTCGAGCGCATCGATCTGCGCCTCGGGACGGGTCGGGTCTCCCAGGCCGAGGTATTCGCGCACCGACATCTCGACGATGGTCGGCCGGTCAAGCACGATCACGTCCGAGCGCAGGCGATACATGTCGAGCGTGGCGAGGTCAGCCCCGCCGACCGCGACGATGCCCGAACGCGGCACTTCCAGCCGCTTGAGCAAGGTGGCGAGCGTTCGCTCCACTCCGGGCGCGGCCAGCACGCCGACTTGCGCGCCGCTCGGCACCGAGAAATCGAGCAAGTGATCGCCGTGGTGGACCTGGCGCAGGCGGATCGCGCCATCGGGCGGGCAGGCGGCGTTGTCCTTGGGTGATGCTTCCTGCGGCACTTCCCAGAACAGGTGCAGTTCCTCCAGGCTCGCCGAAAGCTCGTAGAGCACTTCAAGGTAAGTGCCGAGCTGGGCGATGCCGTAGAACACGCCGGAGAGAATCAGCTCTGCCGCGACCAGCTGGCCGATCGACAGCTCACCCTGCAGGATCAGCCATCCGCCCATCGCCAGCAGGCCGGCGCTGGACAGGGCATAGAGCAGGAGCAAGGCAATCGTCTGGCCGAAGGTGTAGCGGAAATGGTGGCGATGCGCCGCGACATAACCCGCCGTCATCTCTTCCGAGCGCCGGATGGCATAGGCCATGTGCCGGCTGGACTTGTAGACGCCGTTCGACCCGCCGACCGTGCCAAGCCAGTGCGCAGTGGCGTGCTTGGCATGGCTCTTCGCGACGGCACTGGCGATCGAGGAATTGGCCCAGATCCGCCAGATCACCAGCACGATCAGCACCAGCACCACGTTGAAGGCAAGGAGGAACGGGTGATAGAAGCTCGTCACCACAAGTCCGACGAAGCTTTGCAGAACGATGGTGAAGCCGCCGATCAGCAGGCTGGTCAGCGATTTCTGGACGATGCCCATGTCGAAGAAGCGGTTGAACAGGTCCCCGCGGCGGGAATCGACGAAGAACGGGTTCTGCGCATGAACCGCGCGCAGCGTGATCTCGGCGACAAGGCGGGCGAAGAAGCGGCGCTCGAACTTGGCAAGGAGATGGACGCGGAATGCGCTGAGTACGCCCCAGATCAGCAGCAGGACGAACAGGATCGCGGCCAGCGTGAGCAGTGGTGCCGGCATGGCGGTGTTGGCGACCGAGTTGATCAGCAACTGCACCGAGATCGGCGTCGCCAGCGAGAGCAGCGAGATCGCCGCGCCGAACAGCAATGCGAGACGGAAGAACGCCGTATCCGGCCCCAGCACCGGTCCTGCCCAGCGGAAGAAGTCGCGGAAGGTGGGAACAGGGTGGTGCTCCGCGTGTGCGGACGCGTCGGTCTGGGGGGCTGCCATCGTGTCTCGAGAATCCGTTCTTCGCAGTTGCAGCACAAATGGGGATGGTTCGGTGACTTTGTGCCAACGTTGTGTGAACTTTTTTTGCTGTCCTGCAAGGTGTGCTCGGGGGCAGACGAGGAGCGTTCGAGCGGATAAAGCGCCGGTGCGAACGGTGAATCGGGAACGGAACCCACGGCTTCCGGTTCGCCTCGGTGGGTGTGGCGCGACCTAGCGAGGGCGTGCCGCACGCGCTCATGCACCGTTGGCGCGGCTGTCTCGTGCGAAGCGGTGAAACTGGAAAGTGATGGCGAATGAACGACTTGGGCGTTGAAGCAGGCGTGACCGTGGCCGAACTGATGGCGTCGAGCGGGGTCCCGTTCGGTACCAGCGGCGTGCGCGGGCTGGCCTCCAGCATGACCGACAAGCTGTGCCATGCCTATGCCACTGCCTTTCTCCAGTATCTGCGCCAGATCGGAGAGTTCTCCACTGGAGATCGCGTTGCCTTGGCCGGTGACCTCCGGACCAGCACGCCACGCATCCTGGCCGCCTGTGCCACCGCGGTGCGTGATTGCGGCGGGGAGGTGGTGTTCTGCGGGCTGACGCCGACGCCGGCGCTGGCGTTCCATGCGATGGGGAACAACGCTGGCGTGGGCATGCCTTCGATCATGGTCACGGGCAGTCACATTCCGGCCGACCGCAATGGCATCAAGTTCTATCGTCCGCACGGTGAAGTGCTGAAGAGCGACGAGGCCGGCATCGTCGGGCAGCGGGTCAAGATCGATCCCTCGCGCTTCGGCAACGATGACAGCCTGTTGGCGCCGGTGCCCCTGCCCGAGGTGACGCCGGTCGAGGACGAATACATCGCGCGCTATGTCCGTCATTTCGGGGCAGATGCGCTTACCGGACTGACCATCGGCGTCTATCAGCACACTGCGGTGGGGCGCGATGTGCTGGTCAGGGCGGTCGAGGCGCTGGGCGCCACTGCCGTGCCGTTCGGGCGCGAGACGGTGTTCGTGCCGGTCGATACGGAAGCGATCCGCGAGGAAGACATTGCACTGGCTGCGAGCTGGGCGGCCGAGAACAAGGTCGATGCGATCATTTCCACCGATGGCGATTCCGACCGTCCGCTGGTGGCCGATGCCAACGGGACGTGGCTGCGCGGTGACATCGTCGGCCTGCTGTGCGCGCGGGCGGTGGCAGCGGACGTGGTGGTGACGCCGGTCAGCTCAAACACCGTGCTGGAATTGAGCGGCGCGGCGCCAAAGGTGGTGCGCACGCGCATCGGCTCGCCCTACGTGATCCGCGCGATGATGGACGCGGCCGACGCGGACACGAGCGCGCGGGTTTGCGGTTACGAGGCCAATGGCGGGTTCCTGCTCGGCAGCGCGGTCGACGATCTGGCGCCACTGCTAACGCGCGATGCCCTGCTACCGATCATCGCGGTGGTGATGAATGCCAGGGAACGCCCTCTGGCCGAAGTCGTCGCCGAACTGCCGCCGCGCTTCACCTTCTCCGATCGCGTCGCCGATTTCCCGCAGGAAAACAGCGCCGCGCTGATTGCCTTCCTCAGCCACGGCGAAGAAGACGAGCAGCTTGCCCGCATCGCCCGCCTGTTCGGCGAGATTGCCGGCTTCCCCACCGGCATCGACACGACCGATGGCTATCGCATGAGTTTTGCTGATGGTGCGATCATCCATTTCCGTCCTTCCGGCAATGCGCCGGAATTGCGCTGCTACAGCGAGGCGGAGACCGAGGAGAAGGCGCGCGACCTGAATGCCCGGGCACTGGCCCACGTGCTGGCAGACGTCGTGCCCGAAGCGGTTGCATTTGGCGCATCCCATCGCTAATATTGTATGCAACACATACAAATTATCGGTTGAGGAACAGGCAATGGCCCAGATTATCGATGGCAAGGCGCTGGCCGCGCAGGTGCTGGCGCGCACCGCCGCAGAAGTGGCTGGAATCGTCGCAGCGGGCGGCGATGCGCCCGGCCTTGCCGTGATCCTTGTCGGCAACGATCCGGCGAGCGAGGTCTATGTCGGTCGCAAGATTGCCCAGTGCCGCAAGGCCGGCATCCGCTCGATCGAGCATCGCCTGCCTGCGGACACCGCGCAGGACGTGGTGTTGGCCCTGATCGACGAGCTGAATGCTGACCCCAAGGTCCATGGCATCCTTGTCCAGTTGCCTCTGCCCAAGCACATCGACGCAGCTCTGGTGCTTGATCGCATCGATCCCGGCAAGGATGTCGACGGCTTTCACCCCGTCAACGTCGGCCGCCTTTCCACCGGTACGGGCGGCCTCGTTCCTTGCACTCCGCTGGGGGTCATGCTCCTGCTGGATAGCGTGATCGACGACTATCGCGGCCTGAACGTCGTGGTGATCGGCAAGTCCAATATCGTAGGCAAACCTGTCTCCATGCTCCTTCTCGAACGCGAAGCAACGGTCACGGTAACGCACATCGAGACGAAGGACCTGCCCGACGTGGCGCGCAAGGCCGATATCATCGTCGCCGCGGCCGGTGCGCCGCATCTGGTGCGCGGCTATTGGGTGAAGCCCGGCGCGGTGGTGATCGACGTCGGCATCACCCGCGTCGTCGATCATGATGGCAACACGAAAATCGTCGGCGATTGTGCGACGCATGAACTCGATCACGCCAAGGCGGTCACTCCGGTGCCGGGCGGGGTCGGTCCGATGACCATCGCTTGCCTGCTCAGCAATACGGTCCTCGCTGCCAAGCGCGCTGCAGTTGCATAAAACGCAAATTTAGAGGCGTTATTCTCATTTGCTTGAATCCGGAGGAACTCGCATAGCGAACAGGCCTTTCAGGCATCCTCTCCCAAACTTCAAAAGGGGCTGGCGCAAGTCGGCCCCATTTTTTTGTTCAGCGGTGACAGGATCAGCGAGGCGGAGCTGGCTTTGCCGGACGCACCAGCATGAGCAGGGGAATGGCCACAACACAGGCGATCGCCATTGCGTAAAAGTCGTTGATGTAGGCAATCATCGCGGCCTGCTGGTTTACCATCCCGTCCATCACGCGCAACATTGTCTCGCCCATGCCGCCATAGGCCGTCACCCGGTCCAGATCGAACGGCACCAGGGTGCGCGTGACATGCGCGCCGATCTCGGCGTGATTGACCTGGATGTTGCGGGCAAGCTCCACCGAAGCGGCCGAAATGCCGATGGAAGAACCAAGGTTGCGCATCAGGTTGCCAAGGCTCGAGGCATCGGTGCGCAAGTGCGGCGGCAGCGTGGCGAAGGAGATCAGGTTCATCGGCATGAACGTGAACGACAGGCCCAGCCCCTGCAGCAGCCCGGCGAAGATGATCGGGCCGCGCGGCATCTCCAGCGACCAGCCGGTCATCAGCCACATCGAGCCGCCCATCAGCAGCAGGCCCAGCGCCAGCAAGGCGCGCGCATCGACCTTGGTCATGAACCGCCCGAACAGGGTGATCGAGGCCAGCATGCCGATGCCGCGCGGGGCCAGCAGCATGCCTGATTGCAGCGGAGTGTAGCCGTAGATTTGCTGAAGCAACCCCGGCAGCAGCGCCATGACCGACATCATCACCAGGCCGATCAGGAACATGAAGGCCAGGCCCACGGTGAAGTTGCGATCGTGGAATAGCGCCGTCGGGAACAGCGGCTGCGCCGTGCCGGAAAGATGGAACACGGCAAGCCAGGCTCCGGCCAGGGCCACGACCGCGTAAATCACGATCTCGGCCGAGGCGAACCAGTCGAGCGTCAGGCCCCGGTCTAGGATCAGCTGAAGCGCCGAGACTGTCAGCGCCACCAGCAGCCAGCCAGTGAAGTCCACGCGCCGCTGCCGCGTCGGGGTCTTGGGAAGATAGAGCCACAGCAGGAGGAAGCAGATCAGGCCCACCGGCAGGTTGACGTAGAAAACCCACCGCCAGTTGTAGTTGTCGGTCAGGAAGCCGCCGATGATCGGCCCGGTGATCGGTCCCAGCATGACGCCCTGGGTATAAAGCCCCATCATCCGGGGCCGTTCCGCCGCTGTGCTGGAATCGAGCGTGACTGTCTGGGCCAAGGGAGAGAGGAACGCGCCGCCGAGTCCCTGCAGGATCCGGAAAAACACCATCTGTTCAAGATTCTGCGCCACACCGCAAAGCATCGAGGCCACGGTGAACAGCAACACCGACATCAGCATCATGTTGCGGATGCCGAACTTGTCCACCAGCCAGCCTGCCAGCGGCAGCGCCACGGCCGAGGCCAGCACATAGCTGGTCAGGACCCAAGTGATGGTATCCTGCGTCGCGCTTAGCGAAGCCGTCATGTGTGGCAGGGCGACGTTGGCGATCGTGGTGTCGAGCGTGTACATCACCATCGCCGCCATCGAACCGACCAGCATCAGCGGCCGGTTGCGCGAGACCAGCGGTGGTTGCTCGGCGCTACTTGCCGACATGGACGGTGACGTCGGAACTGAGGCCGGCGATCAGCGGTCGCTCGGACTTGCTGTCGATGGCAATGCGGACCGGCACGCGCTGGATCACCTTGACCCAATTGCCGGTGGCGTTCTGCGCCGGGAGAACAGAGAATTCCGAACCCGTGCCGGCTCCGATGGATTCGACGTGGCCCTTCAGCTTCAGTCCGGGATAGGCGTCTATCTCGATCTCGGCCGGCTGGCCGGGACGCATGTGGTTCAGGTCGGTTTCCTTGAAGTTCGCGTCCACCCGGGCGCTGCCGTCGCGCACGATCGAGACCATCGGCACGCCGGGAAAGACCATCTGGCCGACCTGCAGGCGCGTGACTTGCGTGACCACGCCATCGGCGGGCGCGCGCACGACCGTGCGCTCCATGTCGAGAGTGGCCTTGGCGCGATTGGCCTGCGCGGCGGCGATGGCGGGATTGACGCCCGGCACCTGCGCACCGGTGGCCAGTTCCGAGCGGGCCTGCGCCACTTCGGCGCGGATCGAGACGATGCGGTCGCGAGCCACGGCCACGGCATGCTCTGCCGCGTCCATGCGAGCGCGGGTGTTGAAGCCCTTGTCCATCAGCGCCTTCTCGCGCGAGAAGTTGGCTTGGGCGAGGGCAAGGTCGTCGTTGGCGGCGGCAAGTGCCGCGGCCTTGGCGGCGACGTCGGCGTTCAAGGCGGTAACCTTGGCCTGCGCCGTGGCGATCTGCGCATCGGCCTGGCGGATCGTGGCGTCGAAAGTGGCAGGGTCGATCGTGAACAGGACGTCGCCCGCCTTGACGTGCTGTTCTCGCGCACGTTGACCTTGGTGATCAGGCCGCTGACCTCGCCGGCGACGGCGACGATATCCTGCTTGATATAGGCGTTGTCGGTGGAGACGGTGCCCTGGTTGCCGAACCAGTACCACAGCGCGCCGGCCACGACGACGACGGGCCCGAGCACCATGAGGATCGTGCGGGAGCGCCTCGAACGGGTCTCGCCAACGTGCTCCTTCGCGGCTTGCGCGGCAGGTGCGTTCTGGGGGGGAAAGGGATCAGCCTCGGCCATGGATCAGGTTCGCTTCGGGAGTGGGGTCATCGGAAAGGTTGCTGCGCACACGTTCGAGCAGCGAAAGGAGTTGAGCGTGTTCTTCATCCGTCAGGCCGGAAACCGCATCGCCGATGGCCTGTTGCGCCAGCGGCGTCATCGACCGGATCAGCTCCTCGCCCTTCGCAGTAAGATAGAGGCACCAGCAGCGCCGGTCGGCGGGGTTATCGCGCCGTTCGACCAGCCCCATCTTCTCGAGCCGGTCGATCATGCGTCCGGCCGTGATCGGCTCAACTTCAAGCCAGCCCGCCAGGGCGCCCTGGTTGGTGCCCGGATCGCGCTGGATCGCGGCCAGCATGCGCCACTGCGGTCCGGTCACGCCGAAGTGCTGGGCACTGGCGGCAAAGCGCTTGCGGAACAGGCGCCCGACGTCAGATGACAAGAAGGCCACGTTGACTTTCATGCCGTGGCGATAATAGCAATGCTTACATTCTACAATCCGGAAAAAGAACAGGATGCTTGAGGAGGAATTGGGCGCGGCGCGCCGCTATCAGGCAGCGGCGCAGGGGCCCCTGGCCAGGCGGCTGGAAGGCGCGCGGATCGATGAGCATCAGCGTGCCGCCCACGGCCTTGCCTGGATCGCGACAAGCGTTGCCGCGCTTGAGGCAGTGGCGGAATGGGCCGAACGGTCTGGCTCTGCGCTCGACCAAGCGGTGGCCCGCCTGGCCTTCGCCGAGACGCTGGGCCAGATGGTGGGCGGCCTGCCCATGGGCCAGAACGAGATTCTGCGCCCGGCCGATCTGGGGCTGACTGCCGAAGCACGCGAACTGGCGCAGGATTGCGCCGGCCTGCTCGAAGTTGACCATGCCGAAGCGCGCGCCGAAGTGGCAAGCAATCTTGCCGCGGGGCAGTGGCCGTCTGAAGGCCTCGGCGATGCCGATCTCGATACGATCCGCGACCAGTTCCGCCGTTTCACCGATGCCGAGATCGTGCCCCACGCCCACAAGTGGCACCTCGCCAATGCGCTGATTCCGGACGAAACGGTACGGGCAATGGCTGATCTCGGCACGTTCGGGGTGTGCATCCCCGAGGCGTTCGGCGGCCTTGGTCTTGGCAAGCTGGTGATGTGCCTCGTCACCGAAGAACTTTCACGCGGCTGGATCGGCGCCGGGTCGCTCGGCACGCGCTCCGAGATTGCGGGCGAGCTGATCGTGCTGGGCGGGACACAGGCGCAGAAGGCACAGTGGCTTCCAGCCATCGCCAGCGGGGAGGTCCTGCCGACGGCGGTGTTCACCGAACCCGATACCGGGTCCGATCTCGGCTCACTGCAAACCCGCGCACGGCGGGAGGGCGAGGGCTGGGTGATCGATGGCGCGAAGACATGGATAACCCATGCCGCCCGGTCGGACCTGATGACCTTGCTGGCCCGCACGCTCCCAGATGCCAAGGGCTATGGCGGGCTGTCGATGCTGCTGGTGCCCAAGCCCCGCGGGACGGAGGATGAACCTTTCCCGGTGGCAGGCATGAGCGGCAGCGAGATCGAGGTTCTCGGCTATCGCGGGATGCGCGAATATGCGCTGCAGTTCGATGGCCTGCGCGCGCCGGGCGATGCCTTGCTGGGCGGCGAGGAGGGGCAGGGCTTCAAGCAGCTGATGCGGACTTTCGAGGGTGCGCGCATCCAGACCGCCGCGCGCGCAGTCGGCGTGGCAAGACGCGCGCTGGAACTGGGGCTGGACTACGCGCTGAACCGCAAGCAGTTCGGCAAAGCCATCGTCCTGTTTCCGCGGGTGGCCGACAAGCTGGCGATGAGCCTGGTCGACATGGTCCTTGCGCGCGAACTGACCTACGCCGCCGCCCGCGCCAAGGATTCAGGCAAGCGCTGCGATATCGAGGCCGGCATGGCCAAGCTGCTGGCGGCGCGCGCGGCATGGTCCAACGCCGATGCCTCGCTGCAGATCCATGGCGGCAACGGCTATGCGCTTGAGTATGAAATCAGCCGGGTGCTGTGCGATGCGCGCATCCTCAACATCTTCGAAGGCGCGGCGGAAATACAGGCGCAGGTCATCGCGCGCGGGCTGCTGGAAGGGCGCAATTGATGGGTGACGTGGCCGGGGATCGGTGGGACGCGTGGATTGGCCGGACCGAGCGGCGGGTTGACCGCGCCGACGCCGGACTTGCCGCGCGCTGGCTGGCAACGCTCGATCGCGCGGCGCCCCCCGACGGGACCATGCCGCAAGGCTTCCACTGGTGCCTGTGCACGCCCGATGCGCCGACATCGGCGCTGGGGGCTGACGGTCATCCGCTGCGCGATGACAGCCAGGACAGCTTCCTGCCGCCGGTGCCGCTGCCGCGCCGGATGTGGGCGTCGAGCAAGGTGGAGTTTCTTGCGCCGCTCGTGCTTGGCGCGGCGGTCGAGCGGCGGTCTTCGGTTGCGGCGATCACTGAAAAACGGGGTGCCAGTGGAGCGCTGGTCTTCGTGGATGTTGCTCATGAGACGCTGTGCTATGGCGAATTGGCCGTGCGCGAAGTGCAGAGCGTGGTCTATCGCGATGCCGCCGCCGCTGGCTTGCCCTTGGTCCCGCCGCCGTTGGGGGAGGGCACCTTCCATCCGGGGTCATGGACCGCGCACCGCGCGCTCACTCCGGACGAGCCGCTGCTGTTCCGCTATTCGGCGCTGACCTTCAACAGCCACCGCATCCACTATGACCTGACATATGCCGTGGAAGTCGAAGGCTATCGCGGGCTGGTCGTGCACGGGCCATTGACGGCGACGCTCCTGCTCGATCTGGCGCAGGCAGAGCTGGGCGACAACGCGCTGAAAAGCTTTGCCTTTCGGGGGCTTTCGCCAGCGATCTGCGGCGAGGCGCTGCATCTGGTAATGCGCGAGGATGGGGGCGCGGTCGAACTCGCCGCCTTTGCCGCCGATGGACGTCAGGTCATGGCGGCAAGCGCCAAGACCTGAACCGTTCGTCGTTCGTGCCGAAGCTTCAGGCTGCGGGAATCGCCCGCTCGCCAACGATGTTCAGGCCATAGCCTTCGAGCGCGACGAGGTTGTGGTGCGAGTTGGTCAGCAGGATCATGTCGTGAATGCCGAGGTCGGCAAGGATCTGCGCGCCGATGCCGTAGCTGCGCAGTTCCATGTCGTGCCCCGCGGTGCCACCGACCTCGCGGATCAGCTGTTCGGGATCGGTGGGCATCAGCAGCACGATGACGCCTGAGCCTGCCTCGCCAATCTCGCTCATGGCGCGCTGGAGGATGCGCTTGCGCGGTCCCGGCTGGCCGAGCACATCGGACAGGACCGAGATCGAGTGCATGCGCACCAGCGTCGGTGTGTCGGGCACGATGTGGCCCTTCTGCAGCACGAGATGGACCGAGCCGTCGACCTTGTTGCGATAGGTCTTTATCGTGAACTCGCCGCCGTAATCGGTGTGGAACGGTGCCTGGTCGAGGCATTCGACAAGATGGTCGTGACGGCGGCGATAGGCGATCAGGTCGCGGATCGTGCCGATCTTGAGGCCATGCTTGCGGGCGAACGGGATGAGGTCGTTGAGGCGCGCCATCGTGCCATCGTCGTTCATGATCTCGCAGATCACGCCCGAGGGGTTGAGGCCGGCGAGGCGCGGCAGGTCGACCGCGGCTTCGGTGTGGCCGGCGCGGACGAGGACACCGCCGTCGCGGGCGATCAGCGGAAAGACGTGGCCCGGAGTCACGATATCGTCACGACCCTTGGTGGCATCGACCGCCACGGCAACGGTGCGGGCGCGGTCCGCTGCGGAAATGCCGGTGTCGACGCCCTCGCGCGCCTCGATCGAGACGGTAAAGGCCGTGCCATGGCGCGTGCCGTTGTTGCGGCTCATCAGTTCGAGGCCGAGCTTGTCGGCGCGTTCGGACGTGAGGCACAGGCAGATCAGCCCGCGGCCGTGGGTGGCCATGAAGTTGATGGATTCGGGGGTTGCCATCTGTGCCGGGATGACCAGATCGCCTTCGTTCTCGCGGTCTTCGTCATCGACGAGGATGACCATGCGGCCATTGCGGACGTCGGCAATTATTTCCTCGACCGTCGCCAGCGCGAAGTCCTCATCGTCACTGTCGTCCATCGCCCGTTCGAGCTTGGTCAGCGTATCTGCCGTGGGATTCCAGTCAGGCGACAGGGCGTCGCGCAAGGTGTTGGGGTGCAGACCTGCCGCGCGGGCAAGCGCTGCCCGCGAAATGACCCGATCCTCGATGAGCTTGCGCGCACGCGCCACAATGTCCTGTGCCATGAGTCGCGTTTGTCACATCGCGATGGCACAGGTCAACAGAAATCACATCGTGATGTGAAGCTATCCCCAGAGTGTCGCACGATAACGTGCGAAGCAGCGCTCACCGCACATCAGACGCATCAGCGCGCCTTCGGCCATGGCCGTCGCACGGCGCGGGTCTTCCTCGACGAGCGGGCGCAACGCCTCGCGGTTCCAGTCCTCGCTGTGCTTCACGTCGAGCACGGCATGAAGATCGAAGTAGCGGCGTTCACGGTCGGACAGGCCGATGCGGCGCAGACCCTTGGCCACCATGGCCGAACGGCCCGGAGCGGTCAGTTCGATCACCCCAAGCGCGCCGACCGAATGCCAGGCGAAACCGCGATTGGTAGCCATGCCCGTCATCGCGTTGGCTAGAGCAAGGCTCTCCCACACGGTGTTCTCGATGGTCGGTTCCACGCCCATGGTCATGGCCAAATCGTTGAGCATCGGTCCGTGCATGCCGCGCACGTTGCCACGGCCCATCTCGTCCCAGTAGTTGCGAGCAAGTTCGAGCTTGGCGCTGACCGGGAGCTTGACCTGCGTATAGGCTACAAGATCGTCGAACCCAGCTTCGCCTGCCGCTTCCTGTTCGAAGAACCAGCGCAGTTGCGCTTCATCGGCGTTTTCCGCGAGCCAGGGGAACAGCGGATCGCCCTGACCGGGACCGGTTTGCTTGAGGTCTTCGAACCATTCGACAAAGCCGTCGACATCGGTTGGCGCTTCGCCTGCGCGCTCGCGGACCTCGGCGCGGAGTTCCTCGAGAAACGAGGTTTCGAGATAGCGCATCTGCGCTTCGTGTTCGAAATGTTGGTTCCAGTCGTCGGACGGAAACTGTGGACTCAGCCGCTCGCGGTTCCAGCGGGCCAGCGTCTGCTGGATCGTGTCGCTTTGGAACCGGGGGCCAGTGGTGCTTCGCTGGTCGAGATCTATCTGCATGAAAGGCAAACGGAATTTCCACTCGCCTGTTCCGTTGCTAACCCAATGCGCGACGAAGCGTTTGCTGTGGAGGACAGTCGCCGCCGATTGCCTCTGCCACCATTTCGCGCAAGGGGAGCAGCGCCTTCATGCGGATGGCCAGCAGGGCGGTGCCGCTGACCTTGCGCTGGACGAACAGCGTATCGACAGGCGGGACGTGCCACGATGCGCGGTCTGCCGCAACCTTTTCGGCCTCGGCGCGGACGCGCTCGACAAAGGAGCGGTCGGAGAAATCGAACAGGCCGGGCTTTCCAAGATGGCCGATCAATATGTCCAGCATCCGGTCAAACGCCGCGCCGTGGCGAGCAAGTTGTTGATCGGAAACGAAACCTACTTCGGTCAAGGTCACGCGCAGCGCATCGCGATCCTCGGCCAGCCCCGCCAGCATCATGCGCCGGTAGGCCTCGCTCGTGGCCACCGGCACCTCGCGCGCGGCACCGAAATCGAGCAGCACCAGCTTGCCGGTTTCAGCCTGCCAGCGGAAGTTGGCGAAGTTCGGATCAGTCTGCATGAACCCGAACGCGAACAGTTCACGCAAGGTCAGGCCGAGAAGCGCCCCCATGACCTTGTTGCGCACTTCCTGAGGCGCTGCGAGAAGGCTTTCGACCGGACGCGCTTCGATAAAATCCATCGCCAGGACGTTGCGGCCCGAAAGAGGGGCGTATGCCTGGGGGACCAGAAATGCATCGTCGCCCGCAAGCATCTTGCCATAGCGTTGCATCATCTCTGCCTCGCGGAGATAGTCAGACTCCTCGTGGAGTTGCCGCTTTGCCTCGGAGAGTTGGAGATTGATGTCGAGGCCCTGAGGCAGCAGCCCGGAGACGCGCAGAAGCGTGGCGAAATTGTCCACGTCGGCATCGATACTGGCAGCAATTCCAGGGTATTGCACCTTGATGGCCAGCACACGGCCATCGGGCAGGACTGCCTTGTGCACCTGCCCGATCGAGGCGGCGGCAATCGGCTGCGCCCCGAAGTGCCGAAACTTAGAGCGCCACCCCGCACCCCACTCAGCGCTCAGCACGCGTTCCAACTGGGCGGGCGGCATGTAATGCGCAGAATCCCGCAATCGGGACAGGATTTCGGTGAGTTCACGCGGCAGAACATCTCCTGCGTCGAGCGAGATCATCTGCCCCAGCTTCATCGCCGCGCCGCGCAGGCGCGAGAGCTGGTCGGCAACTCTCATGGCATTGCCGGGAGTCAACAAAAGGTCCGACAGTTTCGGCGCTTCGCCGCGCGCCAGCCTGCGCGCGCCTTCCGCCACGCCGCCTGCCAGCTGGCCAAACGCAGCCAGGCGCGATAGCCGCGCCGAAGGCACCTTGCGATAACGCGATCCGCTCATTTCAACAGCCTTTGCAATCGGGGGCGGATCAGCAGGAACGCGCGATAGCAGCGCTCCAGGACATGCTCCACCGGGCGCAAGCGGGCCAGCAGGCCAAGCCAGCGCAACGCCGGAATGGCCCGCCACATCGCCGCAAACGCCGCCGCGCCCGACAGGATCCGCTCGCCCTCGGCCACATGAAACCGCGCCAGCGCTTCGGTGCGATCGACCGGACACGGCTGGGCAGGATCGGCGATGTCGACAAAAGCGATCGCGCCCTTGCGATCAAGCCGCCGCATTGCCGCGATCTCGCGCGAGCAGATCGGGCAGGCGCCATCATACCACACCATCAGGTTCGGTTCCGGGGGCTGCGCACGTTCCATTGGCTGCATATGGGCCTCGTCCGGCGGTTGCGAGACCTGCCATTTGGGGAAGGGGCACTCTTGATAGGTGCATCCTATCAACCTAGGCTGCGATGATGCACCCCCGCCAGCTCCGCTATTTCGTGACCATTGCCCGGCTGCGGCATTTCGCCAATGCGGCGCAGGAATGCGGTGTTTCGCAGCCAACGCTGTCTGCCGGGCTTTCCGCCCTGGAGCGCGAGGTTGGTCATCGGCTGATCGAGCGTGACCGGAGATTCGTGGGGCTGACCGCGCACGGCGAGGCCATGCTGCCCTGGGCCGAACAGATCCTTGGCGCCGTTGCAGGCATGACGAGCTCGGTCGCCGCGAGTTCTGCGGCGATTACCGGCCAGTTCGCGCTCGCGGCCATCCCCGCCGCGCTGCCGCTGGCCGGACAGTTCGGCGAGACCCTGCTGAAGCGGCATTCAGGCCTGAGCCTTGCGGTGCGTTCAGCCACATCGCGCGAGATCGAGCGGGCGCTGAACAATTTTGAATGCGACGCAGGCCTGACCTATCTCGATCACGAAACTCCGGCCAATGTCCTGTCCGTTCCACTGCACGCTGAGCGCTACCTGTTCGTGACGCGGGCTGATGGTCCGCTCGGGAATTTGACCGAGATCGGGTGGGAGGAGGCTTCTGCGCAACCGCTCTGCCTGCTGCATCAGGGCATGCAGTTCCGGCGGATTCTCGATGCGCGAATGCTGGATCGCGGCTTGGCAATCACGCCGCGCGCAGTAGCCGACAGTTATGTCACGCTGTTTGATCTGGTCCGCTCGGGCGGGTTCTGCACAATCGTGCCAGATACTTATGCCACCCTGCTGGCGGGCCTGCAGTGGGCACGCTGCGCCGTGCTCGATGATGGTGACGAACCGCGCCGGATCGGGCTGGTGGTGGTCAATCGCGTGCCGTTGAGCCCGATGGCCAGCACGGCGCTGGCCGTGGCACGCAGCCTTGCCGGAGTTTGATAGGATAATCCTATCAGGCTTCGACTTTTTCGATTTGACCGGACGTGTCTTTCGGACAAGATCGGACTGCCATGGAACGATTGCCCCACATCATCGCCGCCCACGCTGGCCGGGAAGGCCCGCTGCTTCCGATCCTGCACGATGTGCAGGCCGAATTTGGCCATGTTTCGGAAGAGGCCATCCGCACGATCGCGCAGGCACTGAACCTGAGCCGCGCCGAGGTGCAGGGTGTCGTCAGCTTCTACCATGACTTCCACGGCGAGCCTGACGCGCGCCCGGTCCTGAAGCTGTGCCGGGCTGAGGCCTGCCAGGCGCGGGGCGTCGATGTTCTGGCGGCGGGCTTGCCCGACAATGGCCGGGTGAAGGTGGAGACGGTCTATTGCCTCGGGCTGTGCTCGGTGGGCCCGAATGCGATGATCGGCAGCAAGGTCCACGCACGTCTCGATGCGACAAGGCTGGGCGCGCTGGTGGAGGCGTTGGCGTGACTGGGGGCATGACTGGGGGCATGACTGTGGTGCGGATCAGCGACGATGCGCTGGCGCTGGCCTGCGGCGCGGACGAAGTGGCAGAGGCTTTCGTGGCGGCGGGCTGCACTGTGGAGCGCGTGTCTTCATGGGGGATGCACTGGCTCGAACCTTTGGCAGAGATCGATGGTCAGGGCTTTGGCCCGCTTGAGCCGGGCGACGTGTCCGCAGTGCTCGCGGGGACCTCGCCCAAGGCGATCGGCGCCATCGAAGCGCATCCCTTCATCGCCCGGCAGCAGCGCTTTACCTTTGCCCGCGCGGGCAAGACCCGTCCCTTGAGCCTGGAAGACTACGCCGAGCACGGCGGTTGGCAGGGTCTTGCCAAGGCGCGGGAGGTCGGGCCTGAGGCAACGATTGCGCAAGTCACGGAATCCGGCCTGCGCGGTCGCGGCGGGGCAGGCTTCCCGGCGGGGATCAAATGGACGACTGTCGCCAAGGCCCAAGCCGACCGCAAATACATCGTCTGCAACGCCGACGAGGGCGACAGCGCCACTTTCGCCGACCGCATGGTGATGGAGGGTGATCCGTTCATGCTGGTCGAAGGCATGGCGATTGCCGCCCATGCCGTCGGCGCGCAGAAGGGCTACATTTACATCCGCAGCGAGTATCCGCACGCGATTGCCAAGATGGAAGCGGCAGTGCGCGCGTCGGCGCACCTCATCGCGCCGTTCGAACTGGAAGTGCGCGTGGGCGCGGGCGCCTATGTCTGCGGCGAGGAGACCTCGCTGCTCAACAGCCTGGAAGGCAAGCGCGGCGAAGTGCGCGCCAAGCCGCCGCTGCCAGCGCTCGAGGGGCTGTTCGGCAAGCCGACGGTGGTCAACAACGTGCTGACGCTCGCTGCGGTGCCATGGATCACGGCCAATGGCGCCGCGGCCTATGCGGCGGTCGGCTTCGGCCGGTCCAAGGGCACGATGCCGATCCAGATCGCGGGCAACGTGAAGCACGGCGGACTGTTCGAAGTGGGCTTCGGGATCACGCTGGGCGAACTGGTGGGCGACATCGGCGGCGGCACCGCATCGGGCCGACCGGTGCGCGCAGTGCAGGTGGGCGGGCCATTGGGAGCCTATCACTCGCCCGCCGATTTCCACCTGCCGTTCGATTACGAAGCTTTCGCTGCCGCCAATGGCCTGATCGGCCATGCCGGTATCACCGTGTTCGACGATACGGCGGACATGAGCAGACAAGCGCGCTTCGCCATGGAATTCTGCGCGGCCGAATCCTGCGGCAAGTGCACGCCTTGCCGCATTGGCTCGACCCGCGGAGTGGAGCTGATCGACCGCATCCGTGCCAGGTCCGGTCGCGTGCCGGACAAGGTCGAGGCGCTGCCGCAGATGCACAACGCCCGCAAGGTCGAGCGGACGCTGGCGGACGAGATCGTTCTGCTCGAAGACCTGTGCGAGACGATGAAGTTCGGTTCCCTCTGCGCGCTCGGCGGCTTCACGCCCTATCCGGTGCTTTCGGCACTGCGCAATTTCCCCGAGGATTTCGGGGCAGATTTGACGCGGGAAGCGGCCGAGTGATGGGTTGCGTGAACATCCTTCGACAGGCTCAGGATGAGCGGAGTTTGGTTGGAGGTATCTCTCTCGACCCGCTCATGCTGAGCTTGTCGAAGCATGCAGGCGCAGCGGTGCAACCATGATCCTCGGCGCCGTCCTCGCCGGTGGCCGGTCCACCCGTTTTGGCAGCGACAAGGCGCTGGCCGAACTGGGTGGGCGCACGCTGCTGGCGCGGGCGGTGGATGCCTTGTCGGCGCAGTGCGATGCGGTGGTGGTCGTGGGGCGGGTGGAGGCTCCGGCGCCGACGCTGCCCGATTGGCCGCGCGCGGACATGGGGCCATTGGGTGGCATCGCCGCTGCGCTCCACCATGCGAGAGACGCAGGCTATGACGAAGTGCTGACCTGCTCTGTCGACAGCATCGGCATTGCCGGCGATCTGGCCGCCCAGTTGCATCCCGCGCCCGCCTATTGCGAAAGCCAGCCGGTGATCGGACTATGGCCCGTCAGTGCCTCGGCCACGCTCGATGCGCTGCTGACCAGCGACGCACGACATTCGATGCGCGCCTTTGCCGAGGCCATCGGAGCGCGGGCCGTGCGATTGTTCGAAAATCCTGCTAATATCAATACACCGGCGGATCTGATGGCCGCCGAGGAGCGATCCCATGGGTTATGAACGCCAGGCCGATTTCGGCACCCCGGAAGTCCGCAGCGACACGCAAGTGACCTGCCAGATCGACGGTCGCGAAGTTACCGTGCCCGCTGGCACCACCGTCATGCGCGCCGCCGCGCTGACCGGCGGTTCCATCCCCAAACTTTGCGCCACCGACAACCTCAAGCAGTTCGGTTCCTGCCGCCTGTGTCTGGTCGAGATTGACGGCATGCGCGGGACGCCTGCATCCTGCACCACGCCCGTTGCCGAGGGCATGAAAGTCCACACCCAGACCCCGCGCCTGCAGAAGCTGCGCAAGGGGGTGATGGAACTCTACATCTCGGACCACCCGCTCGACTGCCTGACCTGCAGCGCCAACAACGATTGCGAGTTGCAGGATCAGGCCGCCGCCGTGGGCCTGCGCGATGTGCGCTACGGTTATGAGGGCGAGAACCATCTCGGCGCGATGCCCGACATCTCGAACCCCTATTTCGATTTCGACCCTTCGAAGTGCATCGTCTGTTCGCGCTGCGTGCGCGCTTGCGACGAAGTGCAGGGCACGCTGGCGCTGACCATCGACGGGCGCGGGTTCGACAGCAAGGTCTCTGCTGGCCTGACCTCCGACAGCTTCCTGTCTTCGGAGTGCGTTTCGTGCGGTGCCTGCGTGCAGGCCTGCCCGACCGCTACCTTGCAGGAGAAGGCGGTCAAGGAAATCGGCAAGCCGGAGCGCGCAGTCGTCACCACGTGCGCCTATTGCGGCGTTGGCTGCACCTTCCGCGCCGAAATGCGGGGCGAGCAATTGGTGCGGATGGTGCCGTGGAAGGACGGCAAGGCCAATCGCGGGCATTCCTGCGTCAAGGGGCGCTTTGCCTGGGGCTATGCCCAGCATCAGGAGCGCATCCTCTCGCCGATGATCCGCGAGTCCATCGACCAGCCCTGGCGCGAGGTTTCGTGGGAGGAGGCGCTGACCTATGCGGCGGGCCAGATCAACCGCATCCGTGAGACTTACGGCCGCAACGCCTTGGGCGGGATCACCTCGAGCCGCTGCACCAACGAGGAGACGTTTCTCGTCCAGAAGCTGATCCGGGCGGGCTTCGGCACCAACAACGTCGATACCTGCGCCCGAGTCTGCCATTCGCCAACCGGCTATGGCCTGAAGACGACGTTCGGGACGTCTGCCGGCACGCAGGACTTCGACAGCGTCGAGGACAGCGACGTCATCCTCGTCATCGGCGCGAACCCGACCGACGGGCACCCCGTTTTCGCCAGCCGCATGAAGCGCCGGTTGCGTGAAGGTGCCAAGCTGATCGTCATTGATCCGCGCCGCACCGATCTGGTTCGCTCGCCGCATATCGAGGCGGACTTCCACCTGCCGCTGCGTCCGGGCACCAACGTCGCGATCCTGACGGCCATTGCCCATGTAATCGTGACCGAGGGCCTCGCCGACGAGGCGTTCATCCGCGAGCGCTGCGACTGGGACGAGTACCAGCACTGGGCCGAATTCGTTTCGGCAGAGCGCAACAGTCCCGAGTTCCTCTCGCCGGTGATCGGCGTCGATCCCGAAGCCATCCGCGGCGCGGCGCGCCTGTTCGCCACGGGCGGGAACGGCGCGATCTACTACGGCCTAGGCGTTACAGAACACAGCCAGGGCTCGTCCACCGTCATGGCCATCGCCAACCTGGCCATGGCCACCGGCAACATTGGCCGTCGCGGCGTTGGCGTGAACCCCCTGCGCGGGCAGAACAACGTGCAGGGCGCGTGCGACATGGGGTCATTCCCGCACGAGCTTTCAGGCTATCGCCACGTTTCCGACAAGGCGACGCGCGACCTGTTCGAGGCCGAATGGGGCGTGAAGATCGATCCCGAGCCCGGCCTGCGCATCCCCAATATGCTTGACGCCGCCACCGATGGGCAGTTCAAGGCGATCTACATCCAGGGCGAGGACATCCTGCAGTCCGATCCCGACACCAAGCACGTGGCCGCCGGCCTTGCCGCGATGGAATGCGTGATCGTCCACGACCTGTTTCTCAACGAAACTGCGAACTACGCGCACGTCTTCCTGCCCGGATCGACCTTCCTCGAAAAGAACGGCACCTTCACCAACGCCGAACGGCGCATCCAGCCGGTACGCAAGGTGATGGAGCCCCTCAACGGATACGAGGACTGGCAGGTCACGCAGGAACTGGCGCGGGCGATCGGCCTGGACTGGAACTACACCCACCCGTCCGAGATCATGGACGAGATCGCGCGGCTGACGCCGACGTTCTCGGGCGTGAACTACAAGCGGCTCGATGCCGAAGGATCGCTGCAGTGGCCGGTGAACGACAAGGCCCCCGATGGCTCGCCGATCATGCACATCGACGGCTTCGTCAGGGGCAAGGGCAAGTTCGTAGTGACCGACTACGTGCCCACTGACGAGCGCACCGGCCCGCGCTTCCCGCTGCTGCTGACCACGGGGCGCATCCTTAGCCAGTACAACGTCGGCGCGCAGACCCGGCGCACGGCGAATACGGTCTGGCATCCGGAAGACGTTCTCGAAATTCATCCGACTGACGCCGACAACCGGGGCCTCAAGTCTGGCGACTGGGTAAAGCTGGCAAGCCGGTCAGGGGAGACGACCCTGCGAGCATTGGTGACGGATCGCGTGGCACCGGGCGTGGTCTACACCACCTTCCACCACCCGGCGACGCAAGCAAACGTGGTCACTACCGACTATTCCGACTGGGCGACGAACTGCCCGGAATACAAGGTGACCGCGGTGCAGATCACGCCATCCAACGGCCCGACCGACTGGCAGGAAGACTACGAGGCGCAAGCCTCGCGCTCGCGCCGGATAGTAGGCCATGACAGCGCGATGGAGCCTGCCGAATGAGCGCGCATACGGCCGAAAAGCTGGCGTACATGGCCAACCAGATTGCGCGCAACCTGGTGCATGACGACAAGCCGGTGGCCGCGGTGGCGGACCATATCGTTTCGTTCTGGACGCCGCGCATGATCGATACGCTGATCGCGCAAGGCTCTGCCGGGCTTGATCCGGTGGCGGCAGAGGCCATGGCGCGGGTGGCTGACGGGCGCATTCCGGCCCCGCAGACCCGCGCAACCGATCCGCAGGTCCATGGCTCCGATGCCGGTTGACGGCACAAGGGCCTTCCCATTTCGCGAAGAGTTCGCTGATGGCCGGGTGTCACGCGCCCTGGACAGGCCGCTCATCGAAGAGGCGCCGGTTGCCCTGGAAATCAACGGCGTGGGTTATGCCGTGATGATGGCAACACCGGTCGATCTCGAAGACTATGCCCTCGGCTTCTGCCTGTCGGAACAGTTGATCGCCTCACCGCACGAATTTGTCTCGGCACAGGCCGCGCCGGTCGATGCAGGCGGGGGCGCAGGCGGGTGGATGCTGCGCGTGCAGCTTGGTGCCGAAGGAGCGGCTCCACTGCTCGAAAGGGCGCGTTTGCGCCTTGCCGAAGGGAGCTGCGGACTTTGCGGAATCGAGAGCCTGGAGCAGGTCATGCGGCCGCTGCAGCCGGTGACCGCCCGAGTCCGGATCGGGGCAGATGCAATCTTCAGCGCGGCCGCCCAGATGCGCGACCAACAGGTGATGGGCCGCGCAACGGGCGCAGCACATGCGGCCGCGCTATGCGATCCGACTGGCAAGATCCGCCTCGTGCGCGAGGATGTCGGTCGGCATAATGCCTTCGACAAACTGATTGGTGCAGCAGCGCGAGAGGGTCTGGCAATGGCGGATCATTTCGTCTTGCTCACCGCGCGCTGCAGTTTCGAGCTGGTGCAGAAGGCCGTGATTGCGGAGGTCCCGGTGCTGGCGACAATATCGGCAGCGTCCACGTTGGCCTGCGAGCAGGCGGCGAGTCATGGGCTGAAACTCGTCAGCCTTGTCCGACAGGACAGCCTGCTTGAGTTGTGATTGGCCGAGTCAACGGCATTCCATAGGTTCTGTCTATCCAAACATTGCTTATCGATACTTTTCCAGCCCTGATGCGGGAGCTAGGTCATCCTGGAGAACAGGAGAAATGCGATGCCAACCCCGAAGACCGTGGTGATCCGAAACGTCCGGGTGTTTGACGGCGAGGAGCTGCTCGAAGGCGCAAAGTCGGTGATCGTGCGCGAGGGTAGAATCGCTACCGTGACTGATGCGGGTCAAGAGCCAGCGGTGGAGGGGGCGGCAACGCTCGTTGAAGGTGCTGGCCGCACGTTGATGCCGGGCATGGTCGAGGCGCATGCGCATTTGACCTGGGGCTCGTCGGTCGAGAAGATCTACCACCAGTTCATCCTGCCTGAAGACGAACTGAAGGTCGCGGCTTGGCGCAATGCGCGAGTGTTGCTCGACCATGGCTTTACCAGCGCCTATTCGGCAGGCGCGCTGGGTGATGGCATCGAGGTTGAACTGGCGCGCGCCATCGAAGCGGGCGAGACGCCGGGGCCGCGTCTGGTGCCTTCGACACTGGAACGCAGCCCGGAAGGGGCCGAGGGCGTCGACACCGGTGACGTGTTCAACGGGCGCGGGGCCGAAGCGATCCGCAAGTTCGTGGCCTATTGCAAGGAGCAGGGCATCGGCTCGCTCAAGCTGGTGGTTTCGGGCGAGGATGCCCTGAAGCCCGGCTCGGCCGGCGACGTGCTCTATACCGACGAGGAGATGGAGGCGGCTGGCGAAGCGGCGCGTGAGGCCGGCTTGTGGATCGCGACCCATGCCTATTACCCCAAGGCGATCGAGCTTGCGCTGAAAGCAGGCGCACGGATCATCTACCACGCCTCCTATGCCGACGAGGCCGCCGCCGATGCAATGATCGCGGCCAAGGACACGACGTTCTATGCTCCTTCGCCCGGTGTCTCGATCGCCGCGCTGGAAGCGACGCCACCCCCGCACATCGACATGAGCCACATGAAGAAAAGCGCGGCCGAGCGGATGGAACTGGAAGCCAGGCTGGTGCCTGCCCTCAAGGCCCGGGGCATGCGCATCCTGATCGGCGGCGACTATGGCTTTCCCTTCAATCCCAATGGCCGCAATGCTCGCGACCTGCAGATCTTCGTCGATCACTTCGGCTATACGCCGGCCGAGGCGCTGAAGGCAGCAACGGCCCTGGGCGGTGAACTGATGGACCTTGAGGTTGGCCGCGTGAAGCAGGGCTGGCTGGCCGATCTGCTGCTGGTCGAAGGCGATCCGACGCAGGACGTGTCGATCCTGCAGGACAAGAACCGCATCGCCATGATCATGAAGGGCGGTTCCCTGTACAAGGCACCCGTGGAGGTTGCCGCCTGATGACGACGATGTTCGATGTTGCCGTGATCGGCTGCGGTCCCGTGGGCGCCATGGCGGCCAACCTGCTGGGCAGGCAGGGTCTTTCGGTGGTCGTGCTCGAGAAGGAGACCGAGCACTATCCGCTGCCGCGTGCGGTCCATCTCGATCACGAGATGATGCGGCTGTTCCAGAGCGCCGGGGTGATCGACCGGGTGGAGCCGGACATGGTGGCGACCGATGGGCACCTCCATGTCGGCGCCGACCACGGCGTGATCCGCTATATGGGCACGGTCGGCAAGCCGCGCCCGTTCGGGTGGGCCAACGACTACTTCTTCTACCAGCCCGAGTTCGAGGCCCATCTGCGCGCGGCCTTTGCCGACAATGGCAGGATCGGCCTGCTGCCGGGCGCCGAGTTCACCGCGCTTGTCCAGGATGAGGGCGGCGTGATGGTGACGTTCGCGCAGGATGGCGCACAGCGCAGCCTGACGGCACGCTGGGTGATCGCCGCCGATGGCTCGCGCAGCCCGGTGCGCAAGGCATTGCGCGTGAAGCTCGACGACCTTGACTTCGAAGAGCCATGGCTGGTGGTCGATGCCGAGGTCGAGGGGCCGGTGACTTTCCCGGACCTGACCGGCGTGCCCGAGGGGGCCGACTTGCAGCGCCTGTCGGTGATGATGTGCGATCCGGCTCGCCCGGCCACGGTCGTTCCCGGCCGTCGCAACCATCGCCGCTGGGAGTTCATGCTCCTGCCGCACGAAGACGACGCCGAAATGATGCGCGAGGAGAACGTCGCGGCGCTGGTCGGGGCATGGATGAGGCAAGTGCCGCATAAGATCGTGCGCGCCGCGACCTATCGCTTCCACGGGCTGGTGGCGGAGCAGTGGCAGGTCGGCCGTGTTTTCCTCGCAGGCGATGCCGCGCACCAGACCCCGCCGTTCTTCGGCCAAGGCATGTGCCATGGCCTTCGCGATGTGGCGAACCTTGCCTGGAAGATGGCGGCGATCGTCAATGAGGGCGCGGACGAGGCCATCCTGACGACCTACCAGTCCGAGCGTGACCCGCACGTGCGCGGCGTCATCGGCGCGGCGGTGGCGGCAGGGCGCTATATCTGCGAACTCGATCCGGCCAAGGCGGCGGAGCGCGATGCCAGCATCCGTGCGCAATCAGCCCAGAAGCAGGGCGAAACGGCTGCAGACCTGATTCCGGCGATTTCTACCGGCCTTGTTGCGCAAGGCACGCCCGCAGCGGGCCAGCGCTTCATCCAGCCGGTCCTCGCCGATGGGCGCAAGCTCGACGATCTGGTCGGTCAAGGCTGGCGGCTATTCGTACGAGACGGCGGTGGTGAGGGCGCAATCATTGCCAGCGAGCTGCCCGACAACGGCGCGGTCGAGCAGTGGCTCGACGCGCGCGGAGTCGAGGCCGTGCTGGTTCGTCCCGACCATTATGTGTTCGGCACAGGCTCTGCAGCCGAACTGCTCGCGTTGCGAGATGCGATGCTTCGTCAGAGGCAGGAGATTGCAGCGTGAGCCTGACGCTCGCCACAGCCCAGACAATCATTAGCACTGCACTGGCCCATGCGCGGTCGCGCAGTGCCAAGCCGCTCGCCGTGTTGGTGCTTGATGCCGGTGGGCATCCGGTTGCCTTTGCGCGTGAGGACGGGGCGAGCCTGTTCCGCCATGACATTGCTCGCGCCAAGGCGATGGGCGCGCTCGGCATGGGCGATGATACCCGCGTCCTGGCCGAGCGGGCCAAAGGCAACCCGGTCTTTTTCCAGAGCGTGAGCGTGGCGGTGGGCGGCAACATTGCCTTCTCGCCCGGTGGCGTGCTGATCCGTGAGGCTGGCACGATCATCGGTGCCGTGGGCATCAGCGGCGATACCGGCGACTGCGACGAGGACTGCGCGCTCGCGGGGCTCAGGGCCGCAGGTTTCAATCGGGAGATACCGGCGTGAAGTTGCGCAGCATCGAAATTGCCCTGCCCGATCCCGCTGGCGCCGCCGCGTGGATGGTCGACGTCTGGGGCCTCTATCCCGCCGATGTGCGCGGCAGCACGCATTACCTGCGCGGCACCGGCACGATGCCCTACCTCGTCGCGTTCGAGCAATCGGATGAGGAATACGTCCGGTCGACCACTTTCGTGTGTTCCGGCGAGGAACTTGCCGCCATCAAGGCGCGCGTGACCGATAAGGGCTGGGCGGCAAGGCCGGTAACCTCTACCGATCCCGGCGAGGGTGCGGGCCTGCTTGTTGAGCTGCCCGAGGGCACGATCCTTCGGTTCCTGGCCGGATCGAGCGAGGTCGAGGCCATAGATGGCTTTACCAAGGCCAGCAAGCGCGTGTCGCCGGTCAAGCTGACGCACGTGGTGTTCAACTCTGCCGATGCCGAACTCCTTGGTCACGCCGTGGAGGAGGTTCTGGGCTTCCGCGTCTCTGACCGGACGAAGGGCATGGTCTTCGTGCGTTGCAACGACAGCCATCATTCGACCGCCTTTGCCCGCGCCGGCTTTGCCAGCCTCAATCACGTAGCGTTCGAGATGGACGATCTCGATGCGGTGATGCGCGGCATTGGCTGGATGCACGACAACGGCTTTGCACCGGCATGGGGCCCCGGCCGCCACGGCCCCGGCGACAATGTCTATGCCTATTACATCGCCCCGTTCGGCCCGGTGATCGAGTATTCGACCGCAGTCGAGAAGGTTCCGGCAGACTATCGCACTGGTGAGCCGGACGACTGGACCTGGCCCGAGCAGCGCATCGACCAGTGGGGCATCTCGGACAAGGACTTTGCCGGCCTGCGTGTGGCCGAGGAGCGCTTCCGCTGCCGCCGTGACTGGGAACCGGCACCACTTTGAGCATCGACAGACGAGGTTTCGTCGGCGGCGCAGCCGCCCTTGCACTGACCGGATCGGCGGTGCAGGCAAAAGGCGTCCTCAGGGGAGACAAGACCATGGCCCGTTACATCAGTTTCCGCCGTCCCGACGGGACCCCCAGCTTCGGCCGCCTCGATGGCGAGACCGTACATGACCTCGGCGCCCAAGGCGCTGCGGCATGGTTGAAGGACGCCGTGGCAGGTGACCTTTCCGTGCTAGCTGCCACCGCGAGCTATGCCCGCGCCGACGTGCGCCTGCTCCCGGTTATCCCCAACCCGAACAAGATCCTCTGCGTCGGCCTCAACTATGCCACGCATGTCGCTGAAACCGGGCGGGATCAGAAGGAATACCCGGCGATTTTCACGCGCTGGGCCGACAGCCTGATCGCCGATGGCGAACCGCTGGTGCGCCCGCCCGAAACCACCCGCTTTGATTACGAGGGCGAGCTCGCCGTGGTGATCGGCAAGGGCGGCCGTCGCATCCCGCGCGAAAAGGCACTTGAGCACGTCGCCGGGTATTCGGTGTTCAACGATGGTTCGGTGCGCGACTGGCAGCGCCACAACATCCAGTTCACGCCCGGCAAGAACTTCCCCGGCACCGGCGGCTTCGGCCCTGCGCTCGTCACGCCTGACGAACTGCCCGATCTGGCCGAACAGCGCGTGCAGACCCGGATCAACGGCCAGCTCGTGCAGGACCAGCCTGTGTCGGACAAGATCTGGGACGTGGCTTTCGTGATCGAATACTGCTCGACCTTCACCACGCTGGAACCCGGCGACGTCATCGCCACCGGCACCCCCGGCGGCGTGGGCGACAAGCGTACCCCCCCTCTCTACATGAAGGCCGGAGACGTGGCCGAAATCTCGATCGGCAAGGTCGGGACCCTGACCAACCCCGTCATCGACGAGGCGTGATGTCTGCTGCCGATGCGATTGCCGCGATGGGCAGTGCGCTCGGCCCGCAGGTGGTCGAGGCTTGTCGCGCGCTGTTCGATGACGAGCAGCGCGGGCTTGCCGCGCGCGTGCCGACCTTGGCCGTCGATTGCGTCTATGGCCCGGATGAGCGCCATCGGCTCGACCTTTATCGTACTGCCGCCCATCGCGACCTGCCGGTCGTCCTGTTCGTGCACGGGGGCGGTTTCCGGCTTGGCGACAAGGGTGATGAAGGTTCCTGGCAAAATGCCGCGGTGGCTCGGACGATGGCGGAGGCCGGGTTCCTCGGCGCGGCGATGAACTACCGGCTCCTGCCCGATGCGCGCTGGCCGCAGGGTGGCGAGGACGTGGCGGCGGCGGTGGAATGGCTTCGCGACAACGGCGCGGAGCATGGCGGTGACCCGGCGCGGATCGTGGTGGTTGGCACCTCGGCGGGGGCGGTGCATATCGCCACGGCGCTGAAGCTGCAGCCGGATCTGCCGGTGGCCGGGGCGGTGCTGCTTTCGGGGTTGTATGGTTACACCCCGCTGGATGCCAAGGACGAGCCGTACTACGGCCTGAACGAGGACTACGCGGCCAGAATGCCGCGTCAGGCCATTGCCTCGACCAGCATCCCCTTGTTCATCTGCTGTGCGCAGTACGATCCTCCACGCTTCCAGGCCGAATTCCTTGGCCTGATGGCAGAGCGTCTCGAACGGCACGGCGCTTTACCGAACGGCATGATCCTGTCCGGACATAACCACTATTCCATGGCCATGCACATCGGCACCGCCGATCGCCGTCTTACGGATGAGATGGTCGCGTTTATCAGGGGCGTGTAGCACCGATGTGAGTTGTGCCGCGGGCGCGCGCGAGCTTCTCCTGACGATCACGTTCGCGGGCCGAAGCGCGTTGTTCGTCTGTCCGCTCATCGTAGCAACCTGCGCAGGAGACCCCATCCTCATAGAGAGGTGAAGCACGCCCTTGCTCATCCACGGGTCGGCGACAGGCACGGCATAGGACGTGGCTGCCGAGCGCAAGGCCATGGCCCACGGTCACGCGCTCGTCGAAGACGAAACATTCGCCGCGCCACAGGCTTTCATCTTCAGGCACTTCCTCGAGATATTTCAGGATGCCACCTTTCAGGTGGTAAACCTCCTCGATGCCTTCAGCCTTGAGGAAGGCGGTGGATTTCTCGCAACGGATGCCGCCGGTGCAGAACATGGCAACCTTGGGGGTCTTTCCCTTACCCAGCAGCCGCTCGCGTTCACGGCGGAACCAGCCGGGGAACTCGCGGAAAGTTGTCGTCTTCGGATCAATGGCGCGTTCGAAGGTACCAGCGGCCACTTCGTAGTCGTTTCGGGTGTCGATCACGATGGTTTCGGGATCGGCGATCAGCGCGTTCCAGTCCTGCGGCGAAACGTAGGTGCCAACGCTTGCGCGCGGGTCGATGCCCTCGACGCCCATCGTCACGATCTCGCGCTTGATTCGCACTTTCATGCGGTAGAACGGCATGGCGGATGCGTGGGAGTACTTGACGTCGGTATCGGCGCAATCGGGCTGGGCACGGATGAAATCCACCACATGGGCAATGCCCTCGGCGCTACCGGCGATAGTGCCGTTCAGCCCTTCGTGGGCAACCAGCAGCGTACCCTTGATGCCTTGCGCCTTGCAGGTGCTTTCCAGCGCATCGCGCAAGGCGGCAGGGTCCGCGATTAGCGTGAAACGGTAAAGCGCTGCGACGGTGACCGAAGATTCCATGCCGCGCCCTTAGGGCAAGTGGCAGGGTTTGTCAGTCCCGAGACGCTGCAGCGAATGCTGCCGCGCAATCCTGCCACCGAGCATGGAGGCGATTACCGCCAAGCCAGCCGCAGCATCGGCGTTCTCGCCACAGACAAACAGGTCTCCGGCCAGGTATGGATCGATATGTGCGATTCCGCCAGCATGGCCACCGCGGTCAATCCCATGGCTTCACCGAAATGGTGCAGATGAACGCCGACGACGTGCGCCTTGGCCGCGCTAGCAGCCATGCGCAGGACCTGTTCCACATGCACGGCATCATCAAGCCTGCAGCATCCATCAAGATCGGCGATGAGATGGACACTCGTGCCGGGAAGATGAACCATCAGGCGAGACTTTCGAACGGATGCGCAAGATGGGCAAGGGCGCTTTCGGCGGCAATCACGCCGCGATAGTGCGCTTCCTCGAACAGGGAAAGGCCCGAAAGGTCGGAGTGGGCAAACGACAGCGGCGGTGCCCCGCGCTGCGCCGCCATCCTGGCTGGATCCGACAGAAAGCCCGGCTCGGGCCGCACCATGGCATGGCCCCAGCGCCACACATCAATCCGCTCGATCGCGCCCGAAAGATCGGGGTTCATCGCCAGAAGATCATCCTGCACCATGCGCTGCCAGGCTTGCAACGTGCGGGTCATGAAAATCTTGCGGGCCTGGCTCGGCGTTTCACGGCTGAGCGGGAGATACCAGGTCAGTACGGTCGGACCGCCATCCGCCGAAGAGGTCTGGTGCGTGGCAACGACATAACCGAGGCTTTCGCTCGCTGCCGAGACATTGTCCCACGCCAATGGTGCGCCCTTGCCACGCGGCGGGCGGCTGACCGTGACATTCGCCACGACCCACGGCGCATAGGTGAAGTGACCGCTGGCCGTGTGTTGCGGCGCTATTCTTTGGGCGACGAAGTGGGGCATCGCGAGGACGGCGGCGCGGGCGCGAACGATGCGTGTGGCGCTGGCGCGATGATCGAAGACATGGGCGAGTACCCCTGATCTGTCCGTTTCGATCCGGATCAATGACCGCGCCAGGCGCAGATGTGGCGCGATCCTGTCAGCCATCGCCCGGACCAGTCGGCCATTGCCTTCGGGCCAGGTCAGTTCGCGGTCACCGTCGTTGCCCGCTGCCCAGCCACGGCGCCCGGCGAAATAGTGGATGCCCGCCCAGGCCGAGACGTTCTCGGGCTCCGAGCCATAGTCATCCCTGCAGCAATAACGCAGGTGGGCGCGCAATGGGGCTGAAGTATAGCTATGTTCATCAAGCCATTGCGCGAAGCTTTGCCGGTCGAGCGAGCGGTATCGCTCATCCGTACTAGAGAGCGCCATGGGTGACGCGAATGCGTGCCTGCCATCCCGCCCGATGGCCTCACGAAACCCGGACATCGCAGACGTGAACCTTGCCTGCTGGGCGTAATCGTCATTCGAAAGCGCGGTCTGAGGGACAAGACCTTCCTGCCATTTGCCGCGCCATAGCAATCGCTCCTCAAGGTCGGCGCAAAGCTGCAGCGGATCATAGACCGGCGCGCCGTTCGCTTCGCCCGTTATCATGCCGAAGCCTCTCAGCATGTGCCGCAGGGCGCGGGCTTCACGGTTTGGCACCGGCAGGTAATGCGCGCCAAGCGGATAGGCGCTGATGGCGTTGCGATCCGATCGCCCGTTGCCGCCGGGCGCGTCTTCAAGTTCAAACAGGGCAAAGCGGGTAAAGCCGGCTTCGGCCAGGCGCCAGCCGGCGGCAAGGCCTGCGACACCGCCGCCCGCAATCAGGATGTCGATTTCCTCTACCGGGCCTGATGGTGCCGGAAACCGGCCTTCCCGGATCAGGTGGCCCCGCTGCCAATCGGTGCCGGACAGGGTGCCGGGCAGCGCTGGCTGGCTGCATCCCCCGAGCAGCGCCGTCGCCCCCGCTCCGACCGCTGCGCCAGCAAGCACCTGCCGCCGGGTTGGCTCAGCTTTCATAGCGGCCCCACTCCGCGGCGAAGCTGCGCACCAGGGCCTGGTTGTCGAGCCTGTTCACGGGCGCTGGGCGACGGGCCATATCGGGCGGAAAATCGAACATTGCGCGTTCGCTGGCGGGGGTAAGGAATCGGAGGTCTTTCGGCAGTTGCACCGCATCGGACGGGAAGACGTGGGCAGCCATGGTGAAGCCCCATTCGCCAAAGCTCGGCACATAGGCATGATAACCGCGCACGGTGAGCCCGGCGGCCTCCAGCGTGCTGGCGACGGTCCAATAGGAGCGCGGAGCAATGAGCGGGGAGGTGCTCTGCACCGTGATCACGCCACCCTTGGCGAGGAGGCGAGCGACTTCGCGGTAGAAGCTTTCTGTATAGAGCTTGCCCAGCGAAAATTCGGTGGGATCGGGAAAATCGATGATGATCGCGTCGAACTGGCGCCGTTGTTCGCGCACCCAGCGAAAGGCATCGGCATTCACCATCGTGAGCCGAGGGGAGGCAAGCGCTCCGGCATTTAGCTGCGCCAGTTGCGGCGTATCGCGGAAGAGGCGGGTCATCTCGGGATCGAGATCGACCAGCGTAACATGCCCAACGCGGCCGTCACGAAGCACCTCGCGGGCGGCAAGGCCATCGCCGCCGCCGAGTATCAGCACCTGCCGAGGCGCAGCGACCCGGCCCAGCACCGGCCACACCAATGCTTCGTGATAGCGATATTCGTCGCGCGTGGAGAACTGCAGATTGCCGTTGAGATAGAGCCGCAGATCACCGTCCTGCCGCGTAAGCACGATGCGTTGGTAGGGCGTGGAGCGGGCATAGACCACGGGCTCGTTGTAGAACGCAACTTCGCTCCAGCGCTGCAGCCGGTCGGCAAAGGCAAGACCACCAAGCAGCGAGGCGGAGACCAGCACCGCCGCGATCATGTCGCGCCAGATGCGTTCCTGGCGGCGCAGGGCGATCAGCAAGGCGATCGCTACGGCCACGTTGGCAAGGCCGAAAACGAAGCCGGTACGGATCATGCCCAGTTTGGGCACCAGCACCAGAGGGAACAATAACGAGGCGATCAGCGCACCGACATAATCGTACGTCAGCACGTTTGAGACAAGTTCGCGGAAGGCGAACCGGTGGCGCAGGATGCGGATCAGCAGCGGGATTTCCAGCCCGACCAGCACGCCGATGGTCATCACCAGGGCGTAGAGCGCAACCCGAAAGTCTCCCACCAGCGGGAACAGCAGGAACAGACCGGCCGCAGACCATCCCCCCAGCGCTGCAATGAGGATTTCCACCCGGACGAACACCGCCATCTCGCCCGAACGCACATGGCGCGAAAGCCAGCTGCCGACGCCCATGGCAAACAGGTACGTCCCGATGACGGTGGAGAACTGGGTAACGCTGTCGCCGAGCAGATAGCTTGCCAGAGTGCCCGCCAGCAGTTCGTAGATCAGGCCGCAGGTGGCAACGACGAGGACCGAAACCAGCAGGATGACCGCAAGCGAAGCCGGCGCTGCATCCCGCCTGGCGTTGCTGGCGGCAAGCGGTGCTTCATCCATGCACGGCGGCGGCGATGATATTGGATATGCCGATGGCCACGGCTCCGGCCAGCAGGGCCACGGCCAGGTTCTTGCGCTCGATGATCTCGCGCCACAACTCGCCCGGGGTCAGCTTGTCGACCAATACGAAACTGACGATGAAGATGACGATCCCCAGTCCGGCATAGAGCATCGTGGCAAGGAAGACGTTTGCGGTGAGCATGGCAGGCTCCTTTCAGGATCCGGTGATCATTTGTGCGATGGGCCGGTGTGGCCCGATGCGACGGGGCGGTCTTCCTCGTCGCTGTAGAACGAATAGGCGTTGAAGGCGGCGAACAGCGCCGCTGCCAGCAGCGCAAGGCTCCACAGCGCGAACAGGATCAGGCGTCTGGTCATTTGTCGCGGAACCTCCACCACAGGATGGTGACTGGCCAGGCGAACAGGACAATGACCAATGTCCACCACATTCCCCACGACATTGCGCCGGTCTCTGCTTCCACCCAGACATTGATCGTCTCGACCGAGCCCCAGGCGTCGTTGATTCCAGGGTCGACCGGCCAGCCATGCGCAGAACCGCTGACGTAGACGTCGTAGGTGCCGCGCGGCACGTGGCCAAACATGGTGTCGCCATGATGGCTGCCTTCGCTCCACGCACCATCGGAATCGGTGCCCGCATAGTGCTCGACCAGACCGAACGCATCGATCGACTGCTCGCTTGAACGATCGACCAGGTTGTATTCGAGATCGACCCAGCGGTTTTCGAACTGGTTGGTGTCCGCTTCGATGGTAACGAACTGCCATGGCCTGCGCACAGTGATCGTGCCGACCTTGACCGGGGCGATCTGCCCGCCGACCGGAACCTGAACCATCGCACTTGTCCTGGTGCTCGGCCCGGCGAGTACAGCCATGGCGATCGCGGCGATGATCGAGAAAGCCAGTGCGAGCTTGAACATGTTGCCAAGGTCGTCCTGCTCCATGCCGATCGCGGGCCGGAACAGCATCGGCCCTCTCGCTGCCTTGCGCCTCGGCAGACTGCGACGCCTGAGGCCGAAGGCGGCTTCGACATCGGCTTCGGGCACCGGCACAAGCTGTGTCCAGTTCTCCTCACCTTCCGAAACCTCACGCGAGAGCATGGTCTGGCCCGACTGGAACAGCGTGGCGGTTGCCGTATCGCCTGCCTTCACGCGCCAGTAGAATTCCCCCGCCACCGCGGTAGTCGAGGTCGTCTGGTCCCGGCCCATGCGCGTGAATGGCGTACTCCGCCAGTAGACCCTGTCACGGGGGCCTTGAGGCCGATCCGCCAGCATGGTGCCGAATTGCCATTCGCCATCGCAGGCCACCAGCCAGCGATAGCCGAGGTACGGGTTGAACAGCAGGAACTCCTGCCAGATGGTGATCTGGTCCTTGCGGCGCAGCGCGCCGACGACCTCCCATTCCTGCCCGAACAGCGTGCCGCGCTTGCCCAGTTCCAAGGCAAAATTCTCATTGGCGCGCTTGTACTTGCGGATCAGCGCCACTTCCGGCCGCGATACATCGAGCAGCGATCCGCAATGCTGGCAGGCAAGGTTGACCGTAAATCCCGCCGCCCGCACTTCGATCGTCCCGCCGCAGGCCGGGCCGGTGACCGCTTTGGCGCCTGCAGAGCCAGCAGTCACCGCAGTTCTCCTGGTACAGTCCAGCCCTCGATCTGACGCAGGTTTCCGGGCTTGAGGCTGATCAGGTCCCAGCTATCGCCATACCACGCCGTTGTCGCGCGCTCATCGCGCTGAAGGGAAAGGACTTCGCCGCTGGCGGAGCGGAAGTCCACGCTGGTCATCTTCGTGCCGATCTGCGTGGGGATAGGCAGATCACCCTCGCTGCCAAGGCATTCGACCTGCTTGATGTCACTTGCAAACAACTGGCGTCCATCGACCTCGATCACGTCTCCCGGCGCTATGGTGCCGCCTTCCGCAAAGGCGCGGACGTCCGCGCGGTCGAGCAGTTGTGGCCACTCGGCAGTCAGCATGAACATGCCAGCTGCCTCGGCCAGCCAGAACTGCGCGCCACTTTCGGCCATGGCCAGCCATTCGTTCCACGAGCCCCCGGCCCAGGCCCAGCGCACCCGGCCGACCACGACCAAGCTGCGTCCCTCGGCCACCAGCGTGGTGCCAAGCTGGTCGTCCGTGAACAAAGCGAAGTTCGTTTCGGTGCCGGGTAGACCGGGTCTGTCA
>NZ_LSIA01000106.1:0-1909 GCF_001556015.1 Novosphingobium sp. CCH12-A3
GAAAATGCAGCCCAATGGCCACACCCGATTTTACACCACATTGACGGACGCGACCACTACCCACCTCGCCAAGAGTGAATTTTGCATTCGGAACAAAATGGATGCGACGCGATCTGTCGCCTCTGCTCTCTACATTGCGAATCGCGACGACTTTAGTCGCATAAACGATGGAGAATCAGCATGAGCAAGGGTCGAAGCGGAGGCAGCTACCGCAGCGCGATCAGCGGGCGGTACGTCACCGCCAAACATGGCAAGGCCAGTCCGCATACGACCGTCCGCGAGAGCGCCGGTCCGAGCGGGAGTTCTGGTCCCCATTACCGCAGCGCCATCTCGGGTCGGTACGTCACGACCGCGCACGGGAAGGCCAGCCCCCACACCACGATCAAGGAGAGCTGATCATGGCGAAACGTTATGTGCGCGCCACCGGCAAGGATAGGCAGGGCGACATCACCCGGCTGTGCAATTCCGGCGAATATTGGTCGCCCCGCAGCAAGGCGGATGCGATCAGCGACATCGAACTCGGCCTGCATGAATATTGGGTCAACTGGACAAGTGCGCCCGAAACCAAGATCCGGGTGGTCAATGGGTCGACCGGTAAATATCTCCGGACCGACCGCGACACCACGTCGCGCAACAATCTGGACGATCTCCCCGATTGCTGAGAGCGTCACTGCCGACAGCCGGGATCTGGGCCGGAGCTGCACGCTCCGGCTCCGGAACCAGGTCAGGGCATCGAGGGAAAGTCCGAACGTCGATGCGCCTCGACCATCTGTACGAGTTCGGGCGGAGAAATGACCTCCACCGTGTCACCCCACATGTACAGGTGCCAGCACATCTCGAGCAGGCCTGCGGCTCGAAACCGCACGACGAGCGAACCATCCGGCTCTCGCTCCGTGGTCTGGGTCGGATGGAAAAGAAAGCCTTCGGCTCTGCTGACCGCTTTGGGGACGAAGCGCCAGGCGACATCATGAATGCCGCCTTCCTGCTGGTAGGAACCGAAGCATCGCTCGGCATGCGCATTCAAGTCGAACCCTTCCTTGCGCACGAAACTCTGGGGGAGAACGGTCGCCTCCTCGATTGCATCGACGCGGAAATGCTGAATGCCGCCGCCGACCTTGCCCATATCGACGGCAACGAGATAGCGCCGTGCCCCGAGCAACAGCCCGTGCGGTGCCACCACGCGCTCGCGCGCAACCGTGTCCTTCCAGCCACGATAGAGAATACGCAGTTGAGACGTGCCCTTGAGCGCGGTTGAGATAGCCACGTCCACCGTCTCGCTCCCCAGCAGACGAGGGCCTGGGCGCGCGGCATGGCCCAGGGCCATGAGGAGCGCTTCCTCGTCCGCCGCGAGGCGGCGACTGCGGTCATCGGGAATGAGCGCGAGGATCTTAGCGTGGAGGCACCGCAATGCCTCAACCTGATCCTTCCCCGCGCCCTTGCCCAAAATGTCGAGCGCTAGAGCAGATTCCGATCACTCTGGCTCATACCCGGCGGCGATAAAATAGTTGGTGCATTCGCTGGGTGTGAAGCGTGGCAGCGCATCGCGGATGGCGTCCCAGAGCTCGGGGACGGTCCGTGCGGCGGCCTTTCTCAGGATCGATTTCAACTTGGAGAATGCGTTCTCGATTGGGTTGAAGTCCGGGCTGTAAGGCGGAAGGAAGAGCATCCTTGCACCGACGGCTTCGATGGCTTCGCGCGCTGCAGCAACCTTGTGGGCCGGCAGGTTGTCGAGGATCACGATGTCACCGGGCCGCAATGTCGGCGCGAGGACCTGCTGCGCATAGGCGGCGAACCATTCTCCCGTCATCGGCCCATCGAGGACCATCGGTGCGGTCAGGCCGGTCATGCGCAATGCGCCCGTGAAGGTTGTCGTCTTCCAATGCCCATGCGGGATCGGGGATCGGCAACG
>NZ_LSIA01000107.1:0-24417 GCF_001556015.1 Novosphingobium sp. CCH12-A3
GGCGGGGAGCTGGGTGCAGGATGCCCACCCCCGACCCCTCCCGCTTGCGGGAGGGGGGAAGAAAGGGGCGTTTCCCGCCCGCGGGAGAAAGAAGGCGCCTCCCGCCAGCCGCGAAAAATTGGGGCCTGTCCCTAGAAGCTATCGAGATCGTTGGCGATCGTTACAGGGCCCGCGTATTCGGCGCGGACGCCGGCCGTGACGCCTTCGACTTGCGCGGCGCTTGTGCTGCCGCCCGCGAAATGCGTGACGACCACGGCCTTGACCCCGGCATGCCTAGCCATCTTGCCGACGTCTGGCGGGGCGAGATGGTGCGTGGTCAGGTGCCGGACCAGATCCGCCTTCGCCTTTTCCGGCATGTTCGGCGAGTTGCGGGCGACCGTTGCCATCGTCGAATCAATGTCGATCATTTCACTCACGAGCAGGTCTGCCCCTGCCGCCAGCTTCTCGACGGCGGTGGACGGGCCGGTATCGCCGGTATAGGCAATGGATCGCCCGGGCAAATCGAACCGGAAGGAAAGCGACTTGAAGGATCTGTCTTCCTCGCTGCCGGGGGCGAAATCATAGTGGGTGTTCTGCACTGCGCGGACCACCATGTTGCCCACGCTGGCCCTGAACCCATCGCGCATTTCCACGACGGCGACTGTCCCTGCAGGATCGGGCCAGGGCTTGCCCGGTATTCCGTATCCCGCGCGAGCAGCGGGCCGCATCGAGGATATCATGCCCTCGACCATTTCGCGCGTTCCGGGCGGGCCGTAGATCGTCAGCTTCTGCGCAACCAGAGTCTGGTTGCGCAGCGCCAGAAGCGCGGAGAGGCCGCCCGTATGATCGGCGTGCAGATGGCTGAGGAACACCGCCTTGACGTTCGGCAATGCCAGGCCGGCCTTGGCCATCTGCTGCACGACGCCGTCGCCCGCATCGACGACATAGAGATCCTTCCCGTCGACGAGGGCGTTGGCCGGTTGAGAACGGCGGCCATCACCGACCGGCCCACCCATCGTGCCAAGCGTGATGAAGCGTAAGCCACTTTCAGATGACTCATGTGCTGCGAGCTGGGCGACTTCTCCGGACGTGACCAGAGCAATGGCGATGCCGGCGATGATGGCCAATCGCATCAGAAGGTGTATCCCATGCGGATGCCATAGGTTCTGGGCGGAGCAAGCGTCGCGACGGAGAAGTCGAGAATTGGCCTTGAACCGGACCGCACGATCACTTCTTCATCCTCGATGTTGTTGATGAAGCCGGTGAGCGTCCAGCGGCCACCATCGCCCTCGAGCGTGAGGTAGGCATCGGACATCATGAAGCCGCCTTGCCGTTCTTCCGGGCGATAGTTCGGATTGAGGAAGCGACCGGATTCGATCGAGGTCCGGCCACCGAGCAGCAGGCGCATGGAATCGGACAGGTCGAACCCGCGTTCGTATCCGAGGCCCAGCGACCACTTCGGCGCGTTTACGGCAGGTTTGCCCGAACAGTCGATATCATAGAAGCGCGCATTGTTGCCCGGGACGCCCGGGTTGGCGAGGCGGCTGCCCAGCGTGGTGCAGCCCGTGGCCACCGGCGCACCCGTGGGCGAGAAGTTGGCCGTGATGAGGCTGTTGTACTTGCCATTCAGGTACTGCAGATTGAGATCGAACCGGTCGTTGCGGCTGGGCTGGAAGCGCACTTCGGCCTCGAACCCGTAGATGCGGGATTTGCCAGCGTTCTCGGTGCGCGAACCCTGGGCGAAGATGTTGTTCGCCGTGCGCACGCCGCCTACGAAGGTGATCTGCTGGTTGGTGTAGTCCCAGTAGAACGCCTCGACATTCACCTGCAGCTTGTTGTCGAAGAAGCGGTTCTTGCTGCCCAGCGTATAGGCCGTGAGCGTTTCGGGAGCGAAGGTGTTTTCCGGTGGCGCGGCAACGAAGAAACCGCCGGATTTGAAGCCGGTCGAAACATCGGCATAGATAAGCGATGCAGGGCCCGCATCGAACTCGATGCCGGCTTTCCACGTGAACTTCTCGAAATCCAGCGCGCCGGTGAACGGCTCTCCCAGCGGCGGATTGACCGGTCCGGGCCGTCCGCCAGACACCGTGGCGGTCAACTGGTCCTTGGTTTCCTTGGTATAGCGCCCGCCGGCAACGAGCCGCAGCGCATCGGTGACCTTGTAGGTGAACTGGCCGAACGCGGCGAGGCTTTCCGTGTTGACGTTTGGCGTGAAGCGCGTGGTGGAAAGATCACCCTGGCGGAAGAAGTTCAGCGCGTTCTGGTCTTCCTTGAAATAGAAGCCACCCAGGACATAGTTGAGCGGGCCATCGTGATCCGACGCGAAGCGCGCTTCGAACGAGAACTGTTCAGCCTTTTCGGTGATTTCCCCGCGGAAGCCCGGGAGATAGGTGACGAAGTTGATGTCCGTCTTGCGCCAGGCCGGCTGGAGCGTGAGCTTGCCGAAGCCGAGGTCGCCCTCGATCGTCGCGCTCAGGCCATAGAACTTGTTGTCGAGGAAGCCGGTATCTGCCGGAAGATCGATGCAGCCGCTGGTCACGAACCCGCCGAAGCCGCCGCAGAACGGTGGCGCGAAAACGCCGGCGGCGAGGTTGCGGATCGCGGCCAGCGCGGCGGGGCTGGAAATGCCGACATGATCATTCAGGTCTGGCGCATTCAGCGTAGCACTCGGGAGCAGGACGCTGCCCCAACCCTTGCCATGCTGGTTGAAATAATCGCCGACCAACAGCACCGACCAGTCCGCCGACGGTTCGATCAGGAACGAGGCGCGCACACCTTCGCCCTTCTCGTCGTTGTAGCCGTCGGTAAGGAAACCATCACGGTCCACGACCTGCCCGGCGACGCGCAGGGCCGCGGAATCACCGATCGGAAGGTTGAGCGCGGCCGATGCCTTCTTGCTGTCGTAGTTTCCGTATTCGGCGCGCACTTCCCCGCCGAACTTGCCGAGATCGGGCTTGCGCGGGATGACGTTGATGGCGCCGCCAGTTGCGTTTCGGCCGTAAAGCGTGCCCTGCGGTCCCTTGACCACCTCGACGCGGGCGAGATCGTAGAACGCACCGGCAGGAGCCGATGGGCGCGCCACGTAGACACCATTGAAGTTGAAGGCGACGGCATTTTCCGAGAACGAGTTCTGCGAATTGGTGCCAACGCCGCGCAGGAAGAAGCTGGTGGTGCCGCCGGTCGGCGAAACGGCCAGGGCGGGCACGAGCTTCTGGAGATCGACCAGTTCGGTGATGCCGGCTTCGGCAATGTCTGCCCCGGTTACGGCGGTGACCGCGACGGCAGCTCGCTGCAAGCTTTCCTCACGGCGCTGTGCAGTGACGACGATATCGGTGATGCCCTGTTCTTCGTCTGAAACCTGTGCTTCCTGGGCGAGAAGCGGGCTGGCGGCGCACAGGGCGGCCAGCGACACGGTCCAGCGAATGACTGATTTGTTGCTCATTTTTGTCTCCCGTAGATCGACGGCTTGTGATTTGCGCAAACGAATGCATGAGGAGACTGGATTTGAAAAATAGATTATATTTGCACCTGGACATGCCCAAAATTTATGAATTGAGAGGTGGGCGAACCGGCGCTCGTGCTCAAGGAACGGCTGCTCCGTCCGGCAGAACGAGCACCTGCACCGCTTTCTCCGGGGCGAGATAGCGCCGGGCGATCATTTGCAGATCTGTCGCGGTGAGCTTTTCCAACCGGGCGCGCGCCGCCTTGGCGCGAATGAGGCGCTCGGGCTGAGTCTGGGCACGTTCGGCGAGCGCACTCCAGCCGCCGTTGGTCTTCAACGAATTGTCGATGCGTTCGAGCATGGGGGCCCGGGCGCGCTGCAGCACGTCTGCGTCGACCGGTGCGGCGATGAGGGAGCGTGCCGTTTCTTCCAATGCGGCGCGGGTGGCTGCGACGTCGGCGAGGTCTACCGAAGCGTTCATCGTGAACGTGCCGTAGCCGGTCCAGACGCGGCTGAGGGCCGAGGACGCGCCGGGACTGTATGCCTTGCCGAGGTTCTCGCGCACCGTATCGAGCACTTCGATCCCGGCGACTTCGGCAAGCAGCGAGAGCGCCATCGCTTCATCCGGGTCCCGGTCGTCGCGGGTGGGCCAGGTGTAGCGGACCACGGCCTGATTGGCCTCGCCGGTGTGGCGGATGATCTGGAGACCGCGCCTGGACGTGAAACCCCGCCGGCGTTCGGCGGTGTAGGCGCGGAAATCGGGTTCCCGCTTGGGCAGGGCGCCGAAAGTGCGGGCAACGGCGTCGACCGCCGCTGCTTCGTCGATGTCGCCCACGATCGAGATCTCGATCGCACCGCGGGAGAGCCGGTCGGATATTTCTTGCCTGAGCTTGCCATAGCCGAGCGCGGCGTAGGCCGATTGCGGTTGCAGCGTGAAGCGCGGGTCGTTGTCCGAAAGGATGCCGCCGATGGAGTTGGACAGGGCCGCGCCGGGGCTTGAGCGCAGGCGGGCGAAGAAGTTGGCGATGTTCTGGCGATACAGCACTTCGCCTTCGGGGCGGTAGCCGGGGTCGGTCAGCAGCGCGGCGAAGAGCTGCAGTTGCAGCGTCAGGTCGCGCGGGGTTGTGGTCGCATCGGCCGAGAAGGTATCGCCCGATGCGCTCAGGCCGAATGCGACCGAGCGCCCGGCGAGCAGGGTCTGGAGGTCGTCCTCGCTGTGCTTGCCGAGGCCTCCGCGGGCGAGGACGCCGGTCATTTCGGTGGCGAGGGGATCTTGCGGGGTGTCGAGCATTTCGCCGCCGTCGAGATTGAGGCGGACGGCTTCTTCCTTCAGTGCGGCCATGACGGTCTTCGGGGTGATCGTCGGCGCGAACTGGTTGAACCGGGCGAGGCCGGATTGCGGCGTCGTCGGCACCTGATCATCGCGGATCAGGGCGAGCGCGGCGGCGACCAGCGTGCCGTGGGAGCGGGTGTCGGCCCCGGCGGCGGCGTTCTCCAGCCCGGTGCGGATGCTGGCCAGTTGCTCGTCGATCTCAGGCTTAGTGAAGCCGGTGGCGAGGGCGCGCGCGTAGACACCGGCTGCGGTGGCGAGGCCTCGCTGCCAGCCGCCGTCAACGGTATCGACGATGACATTGGTGGTGCGGCCAATCCTGAACACCTCGCTCGTGCCGAAGCCCGCCCCTCGGAACGGCGGGTCGATGGCGCGGCTGAGGCGGGCGAGGCGGCGGTTGACGACGCCGTAGCCGATCTGGCGCAGCAGGTTGCGGCGGCGGTTGGCGATGGTGTCTGGCTCGTCGAGCCAGGCCCCGTGCCGCGATGCGGTGACGCGTTCGGACAGTGACGGATCGAGGTGGATGTCGACCCTGGCCTTCTGCTTCGGCTCGACCTTGCCCTGATCGGGGCGCGGGGTCTGCGCCTTGGCTTGCCAGTCGGCGAAGCGGGTGCGGATGGCCTGTTCGACCGCATCGGTATCGAAATCGCCCACCACGATCAGCGTGGTCTTCGACGGCACGTATTCGCGCGCCCAGAAGGCCTTGAGCGCATCGGCGGTGGCAGCGTTCAGTGTTTCGACCGTGCCGATGGGCAGGCGCCTGGGGTAGGTCGCTGCGGGGTAGAAGAAGGCGAGCTGGTCTTCGAGGTTGGTGCGGCTCCAGCCTTGCCCGTCACGCAGTTCGGACAGGACGACGCCGCGTTCGCGCACAACGGCTTGCGGATCGAAGGTCAGCTCGCTGGCGGTTTCTCGCATCAGCATCAGCGCGGTGTCGAGCAGCTTCGCATCGTTGCGTGGCAGGTCGAGCATATAGAGCGTCTGTTCGAACGAGGTCTGGGCGTTGGTGTCTGCTCCGAAGGACAGGCCGTTGCGCTCGAGCAGCTTGACCATCTCGCCTTCGGGCACGCGGGTCGAGCCGTTGAACGCCATGTGCTCGACGAAATGGGCAAACCCCCGCTCGGCCTCGCGCTCGTCGAGCGAGCCGGTGGCAATGTCCATGCGCACCTGCGCGGTGCCGGCGGGCGTGGCGTTGCGGCGGATGATGAAGCGCATGCCGTTGGGCAACTGGCCGTAGCGGTAGGCGGGGTCTGGCGGCAGGTCGCTCTGCTGGAAGGCCCAGGTGGGTTTGGGCGCGCTAACTACGCTTGCGGGCTGCGCGGCGCAGGCGGCGAGGGCGAGAACAGCGGCGAGGGGAAGCAGGCGGTGGAGGAACATTGCCTAGCGATGTGCCCGGTTGGGCGCGGGGGCGCAATGGGCTGTTAGGGATAGGGAAGTGCTCGCGTCCTTCGACAAGCTCAGGACGAGCGGGGTAGGGAAATTCGCCCGTCAAGCCAGACCCGCTCATGCTGAGCTTGTCGAAGCATCCGGTACTGCGCCAGCGTTCTTCGACAGGCTCAGGACGATCCTTCGACAAGCTCAGGATGAGCGGGGTTTAAGTGGCAGGTTGTAAAACGAGAGATTTTACCAAATCCGCTCATCCTGAGCCTGTCGAAGGATGCGGTCCGACGCTACGCTTTTCCAATGGCTTTCTACGCTTACCTGCTGCGCTGCCGGGATGGATCATTCTACGCTGGCCATACGGACGATCTGGAAATGCGGATCGCACAGCATCAGTCCGGCGTGATCGAAGGCTACACTTCGACCCGACGGCCAGTCACGTTGGTCTGGTGCGAGACGTTTCCGACCCGCGACGAGGCCTTTGCGGCAGAGCGCAAGATCAAAGGCTGGAGCCGGGCGAAGAAGGAGGCCCTGATTGCGGGCGATTGGGTGCGGGTAAGGCTGTTGGCACGCCATCGGCAGGGTGTTGGTAAAACGTGAGGTCAGCTGGCGTCCTTCGACAAGCTCAGGACGAGCGGGGTTTGGGAAAAGCGATAGAGGTCCCACAATCCGCTCATGCTGAGCCGGTCGAAGCATCTCACGCAGGTCCAGCATCCCTCGCCTTTCGGCAAGCTCAGGATGAGGGGGGTGAAAGGGGTGCTAACAAAAACCCCCTCCGTTGCCGAAGGGGGTCTTGTTTGTCAGCGCAGGGATTGAAGCTTACTTCTTCCCGCGGAGCTTGCGGTGGGCGCCGAGGTCGAAGACTTCGCTTGGGCCGCCGTCGTTCTCGAGCAGGCCGAGGCGGCGGGCGACTTCCTGGTAGGCTTCCTCTTCGCCGCCGAGGTCGCGGCGGAAGCGGTCCTTGTCGAGCTTTTCGCCGGTGGTCATGTCCCAGAGGCGACAACCGTCGGGGCTGATTTCGTCAGCGAGGATCACGCGGCTGTAGTCGCCGTCCCAGATGCGGCCGAATTCGAGCTTGAAATCGACGAGGCTGATGTTGATCGCCGCGAACATGCCGCAGAGGAAATCGTTCACGCGGATGGCCATCGAGGAGATGTCCTGCATTTCCTCGTTCGATGCCCAGCCGAAGCAGGCGATGTGCTCTTCGGCGATCATCGGATCGCCCAGCGCATCGTCCTTGTAGTAGTATTCGATCAGGGTGTGCGGCAGCGGTTCACCCTCTTCGATGCCGAGACGCTTTGAGATCGAGCCCGCGGCGATATTGCGCACGACCACTTCGATCGGGATGATCTCTGCCTGGCGCACGAGCTGTTCGCGCATGTTCAGGCGGCGGATGAAGTGGGTGGGAATGCCGATGTGGGCGAGGCGCGTGAACACGTACTCGCTGATGCGGTTGTTGATCACGCCCTTGCCGTTGATCGTGCCGCGCTTCTGCGCGTTGAAGGCGGTGGCATCATCCTTGAAGTACTGGATGATCGTGCCCGGTTCGGGGCCTTCGTAAAGGATCTTGGCCTTGCCTTCGTAGATCTGGCGGCGACGGGACATGATAACGTCTTCCTGCACGGCGCCGGGCAGCGGCCCGGCCAGAATACAAAACCCCGGCATCGCGTTGGAGGCGAATCCATCGCAAGCGCCGGGGCGTTCTTGCCGCCCATAGGCGAACACGCGCCAAAGTGCAATTCCGCGCACCCGTGCAATGGTGCCTTGCAGGGCGGAGCGCTGGAATGGTGCGACGGGGGGCGCTAGACCGGAGGGTGAAGGAGATTTTGCCGATGACAAGCCCTGCCGCCCGTACTGACGCGATTGCCCTGCTGGCCCGCTATTACGCCGCCTTCAATGCCGGCCATTGGGAGGGGATGCTCGAGTGCCTGAGCGACGATGTGGCGCACGATATCAACCAGGGCGAGCGGGTTGTCGGGAAGGCGGCGTTTGCCGAATTCCTGAGGCACATGGAGCGCTGCTACAAGGAGCGGCTGGAAGACATCGTTCTGATGGCCAGCGAGGACGGCACGCGGGCGGCTGCGGAGTTCGTGGTGCACGGGCAATATCTGGCGACCGACGAAGGACTGCCCGAGGCCAACGGGCAGACCTATGTGCTGCCGGCCGGGGCGTTCCTCGCGATCGAGGGCGGCAAGATCACGCGGCTGACCATGTACTACAACCTTGGCGACTGGACGAAGCAGGTCGTCGGGTAATGGGGATCGAGGTTCGGCCGCTGACCGGTAACGAGATCGCGGCGGCGCTGGACGATCTGGCGGCCTTGAGGATCACGGTCTTTGCGGCCTATCCCTATCTCTATGATGGTGATGCGGCCTACGAGGCGGAATACCTGACCGAATATGCCGCTGCGCCCGATGCGGTGCTGGTGGCAGCGTTCGATGGGGCGCGGATCGTCGGCGCGGCGACGGCGGCGCCGATGATGCACCAGAAGGCGGAGTTTCGCAGACCCTTCGAGGCACGGGGAATCGAGGTGGCGCGGCTGTTCTATTTCGGCGAAAGCGTGCTGCTGCCGGAGTATCGCGGGCACGGGATCGGTCACGCGTTCTTCGATCAGCGCGAGGCGCAGGCCGTGGCGTGCGGGGCGAATGCCGCGTGCTTTGCTGCCGTGGTGCGGGCTGACGACCATCCGGCCAAGCCGCAAGACTATTCGCCCCTCGATGCTTTCTGGGCGCGGCGCGGCTATACCGTGGTTCCGGACCTGACCACCGAGCTTGCGTGGAAGGAGCATGGTGGCGAGGCAGAGCGGGTCAACCTCATGCAATATTGGATGCGCCAATGGTAAGCTTCACCGTCGCCGCTGCGCAGTATCCGATTGACCAGTTGGGCAGCTGGGAGGCGTATGAGGCCAAGCTGACGCGGTGGGTGGAAGAGGCCGCAGCGCAGGGTGCCAAGCTCGCCGTGTTTCCCGAATATGGGGCGATGGAACTGGCGAGCCTTGATCCGGCGACGATGGGCGATCTGGCGGGGTCGATCGAGACGGTTTCGGCGCTGCTGCCGCGTGTCGATGCACTGCATGGCCAACTTGCGGCGCGAACCGGCCTACATATTCTTGCAGCCTCGGCACCGCGCAAGGATGCGGACGGGCGCTTTCGCAATGCCGCGCGGCTGTTTGCGCCGAATGGCAAGTCCTCGGTTCAGGACAAGCTGGTGATGACCCGGTTCGAGCGGGAGCAGTGGGACATAGCCGCCGGTGCCACGTTGCGGGTGTTCGATACGGCGCTGGGAAGGCTGGCGGTTTCGATCTGCTATGACAGCGAGTTTCCGTTGTTGGCGCGGGCCTGCGTGGAAGCAGGGGCAGAAGTGCTGCTGGTGCCTTCGTGCACGGATACGCTGCATGGCTACTGGCGCGTGCGGATCGGGGCGCAGGCCCGCGCGCTGGAGGGGCAATGCTATGCGGTGCATTCGCCGACCGTGGGCGAGGCGGCGTGGTCTCCTGCCGTTGACGAGAACCGGGGGGCAGCGGGCGTCTATGGCCCGCCGGATCGCGGGATGCCAGAAGATGGCGTGCTGGCGATGGGCGTGGAAGGGGCGCCGCAGTGGGTCTTTGCGGAGATCGATACGGCGTTGGTGGCCGAACTGCGCGCCGATGGCGGGGTGCTCAATGCGCGGCATTGGGGGGAGCAGCCGGGGGCAGTGGCCTTGCCGCCGGTGGAGGTCGTGGACTTGCGCTAGACGGGCGGCTATCACGCGGGTTCGTTACGAGGGAAACCATCCGCAATGTCGCTTGATGCCGCCGAGCAGGTTCACCGGCAGTTCCTTGATGCACTGGAAAACGGCACGGCGCGCAGGCGCTCGAACCTCGGGCTGAAGGACGTGGGGCTGGCGCCGGAGCGGGCGGCAGCGCTGTTCCGTTCGCAGGCGCTGTCGCGCCAGCTCGACCGGATGAGCCGCAAGCTGCAGGCGCGGGGCGAGGGGTTCTATACGATCGGCTCCTCGGGCCACGAGGGCAATGCGGTGCTGGCCGAAGTGCTGCGCATCGACGACATGGCGTTCCTTCATTATCGCGACGCTGCGTTCCAGATCCACCGCGCCCACCGCGTGCCGGGCGAGAACCCGGCGTGGGACATGCTGCTGAGCTTTGCCGCGAGTGCCGAGGACCCGATCTCCGGCGGGCGGCACAAGGTGCTGGGATCGAAGCGCCTGTTCATCCCGCCGCAGACTTCGACCATTGCCAGCCATTTGCCCAAGGCGGTGGGAGCCGCGTTCTCCATCGGCATCGCGCGGCGCATGGGCTGGAGCGATACGGTTCTGTCGAAGGACGGCGTGGTGTTGTGCAGCTTTGGCGATGCCAGCGCCAATCATTCGACCGCGCTGGGCGCGATCAATACCGCGTGCTGGGCGGCATTCCAGGGTACGCCTATGCCGATCATCTTCCTGTGCGAAGACAATGGCATCGGCATTTCCACGCGGACGCCGCCAGGGTGGATCGAGGCGAACTTCTCGGGGCGGGCAGGGCTGCACTACATCGGGTGTGATGGCTCGGACCTTGTCGACACGATGCGTGCGGCGCGCGAGGCCGAACTGATGGCGCGGCGGCAGAGGAAGCCGGTGTTCCTGCACATGAAGACGGTGCGGCTTTACGGCCATGCCGGGAACGACGTGCAGCTTTCCTATCGCACGAAGGAAGAAGTGCGGGCCGAGGAAGAGCGCGATCCACTGCTGGCGAGCGCGGCGCTGCTGATCGAGGAAGGCGTGATGACCGCGCCAGAGGTCCGCGCGGTCTATGACGAGATCGAGGCGACGCTGGAGCGCCAGGTCGAGCTGGCGATCCGGCGGCCCAAGCTGCCGGATGCGGCGGCGGTGATGGCCAGCATCGTGCCGCCGAAGCGCGAAGGTGTGGAGAGGCCGCTGGCCCCGCCGCAGGACCGTGCTGCGCTTTTTGCCGACGATGCCGCCGCGATGGACAAGCCGCAGCATATGGCAAAGCTGATCAGCTGGGCGATGGCGGACCTGCTGTTGCAGTATCCCAACGCGATCGTCTGCGGAGAGGATGTGGGGCCGAAGGGCGGGGTCTATGCCGCCACGCAGAAGCTGCATGCGCGGTTCGGCTCGGCGCGGGTGATCAATACCTTGCTGGATGAGCAGGCGATCCTCGGGCTGGCGATTGGCGCGGCGCATAATGGTCTGCTGCCGATGCCGGAGATCCAGTTCCTCGCTTATGTCCACAATGCCGAGGACCAGATCCGGGGTGAGGCGGCGACGCTGTCGTTCTTCTCGAACGGGCAGTACACCAACCCGATGGTCGTGCGGATCGCCGGGCTGCCATACCAGAAGGGCTTTGGCGGGCACTTCCACAACGACAATTCGCTGGCCGTCTTCCGCGACATTCCGGGGGTGGTGCTGGCGGTGCCGTCCAATGGGCGCGATGCGGTGGCAATGCTGCGTGAATGCGTGCGGCTGGCGCACGAGGAAGGTCGCGTCGTCGTCTTCGTGGAGCCGATCGCGCTCTACATGACGCGGGACTTGCACGAGCCGGGGGATGGCTTGTGGGCGAGCGTCTATCAGCCGCCGGGTGAGGGCGCGATTGCCTTCGGGCAGATCGGTGTCGCGGGCGAGGGCACCGCTGTCGCCATCGTGACTTACGGCAACGGATTCTATCTTTCGCTGCAGGCGCGCAAGTTGCTGGCCGAGCAGGGCGTGGACGTGCGCGTGATCGACTTGCGCTGGTTGGGGCCGGTGAACGAAGATGCCGTGATCGAGGCTGTCGCGCCCTGTTCGCGCGTGCTGGTGGTGGACGAATGCCGCATCACCGGTGGGCAGAACGAGGCGCTGATGGCGCTTCTGGCCGAGCGCGCGCCGGGCAAGGCAATTGCACGCATGGCTGCGAAGGACAGCTTCATCCCGCTGGCGCGCGCGGCGACGCATACCCTGCCGAGCCGGGACGGGATCGTGGCCAAGGTGCTGGAGATGGTGCGTGGCTAAGGAAACCGTCCTTGTCGTCTGCCCCGGGCGTGGCACCTACAATGCCCCGGAACTGGGCTATCTGGGGCGGCATCATGCCGGGTCGGAATGGTTGGCGCGGTTCGATGCGATGCGGATCGAGGCGGGCAAGGAGGCCTTGTCGGCACTGGATGGGGCGGCGAAGTTCACGCCTGCGCACTTGCGGGGGGACAATGCGGCGCCGCTGATCCACGCCTGTGCCTGGCTGGATTTTCTCGAGATCGACCGCGAGCGGTTCGAGATTGTCGCGGTGACCGGCAATTCGATGGGCTGGTACACGGCGCTGGCCTGTGCCGGGGCGGTTTCGCCCGAGCATGGCTTTGCCATTGCCGATGGCATGGGGATCAATTCGCAGCGCCATGAGCCGGGTGGACAGTCGGTGCTGGTGCTGGCGGGGGAGGATTGGACGGTCGATCCTGCACTGCAGGCCGAGGTTGAAGCGGCAATGGCGCGGCACGGCGTGCTGCCCTCGATCCGGCTGGGGGGAATGCTGGTTGTCTCGGGGCCGGTTGCGGCGCTCGATGCGTTCGAGAAGGACTTGCCGCCGCTTTCGCGCCCGCCGATGCGGCTCGCTGGGCATGGGCCGTTCCACACGCCGCTAATGCAGCAGAGCAGCGATGCGGCGCGGGCGCAGTTTCCGGCGGACTGGTTCGATCAGCCGCAGGTGCCGCTGATCGACGGGCGAGGGAAGGTGTGGCGGCGGTTCGAAAGTGCCCGCGAGGCGCTGTGGGACTATACTTTCGGGCACCAGATCCTGGCCCCCTACGACTTCACCGCTGCGATGACCGTGGGCATTCGCGAATTCGCGCCCGACCGGGTCGCTCTGCTAGGACCGGGGGAGACGCTGGGCGGGGCTATCGGGCAGGTGCTGATTGCTCGAAAATGGTTGGACATCGCGTCACGAAGCATGTTCACTGCGTGGCAGGGAGAGGATCCGTTCCTGATTGGCCTGGGGAGACCCAGCCAGCGGAGTATCGTGATCCCGTGAGCCAACCGTCAATACTGTTCGTCTGCCTTGGAAACATCTGCCGCTCGCCTCTCGCCGAGGCGGCCTTGCGCGCGCAATCGGTGGCAGCGGGCGTGGCGATGACCATCGATTCGGCAGGGACCGGTGACTGGCATGTCGGCCGACCGCCCGATCCCCGGGCGCAGGAAACCGCGCGGAAGCACGGCCTCGATATCTCAAGCTACCGCGCACGGCAGGTCACGACGGAAGACTTCCACCGCTTCGGCCACATCTTCGCGCTCGACCAGCAGAACCTCAAGGACCTGCGCCGGATCGAGCCTTCGCGCCACATTGCCGAAGTTGGGCTGTTGATGGACCTGGTGCCTGGCCGCAAGGGCACGGCGGTGATCGACCCCTACTATGGCGACGAGGACGATTTCGAGCAGGCCTGGGCCGACGTCAGCGCAGCGGCGGAGCGGCTGGTGAAGCGCTACTTGCGCTGAGGGTCAGGCGCCCAAGGCTGCCGTGATCCGCGCTTCGGCAGCGGAGGCTTCCTCAATCAGCGCCCGCAGCACGCTTGCCGTGTCCTGCATCAGCCTTTCGGAAATGGGCTTTTCTCCGGTGACGAAACGCCGGATCGCGCGCTCGTCGATGCCGAGCCGGCGGCTGGCAGCGGTCGTGCCGCCAAGCACCTGAATGCAGTGAGCGAAATGCTCGGACAGTTCGGTTTCGGTGAATCGGGCGCTCATTCTGTCTCCTCTGTCCGATTGAAATGGCAGGCGTTGGTCCTCTGCCCTATAGGCCCTGAGATGAACATTGAAACGAGCCTTGAGACGGAACTTGAAACCGAATCTGGCGAAGTCGGCGCATCGCTGACCAGACCGCAACGCCGTTTGCTGCGGCGGATCTACAACGGGCGGGCCGTGCCGATCGTGGTGGATGGCAAGCCGTTCCTGACGTTCAAGGAGGCCAGCCGCTATCTTCTCACGCTTTCGCCGGAAGCGCGCGAAGCGGCCTATCTGGAAATGCGCGGGCAGGCCAAGTAGCGCGACCTATATTCTGAATCTGCCCAACCCCGCAAATGTTGAGCCTGTCGAAGCATCTGGCACCGTGCGCATGTCCTTCGACAGGCTCAGGACGAGCGGGATCGGAGCAAAGGCCCTTCCCAGTGCGCTCATGCTGAGCTTGTCGAAGCATCCGGCGTTGTGCTTGTGTCCTTCGACAGGCTCAGGACGAGCGGAGGAGGGGGCAGTGTTCCGGTTGTGCCGAACTTTTCTGTGTTCAGGCAACTACCAGCTTCACGCCGGCGTCCTGCAGGGTTTTTGCCATTTCCGGCGTTATGCCGCTGTCGGTGATCACGGTGTCGATCTCGTCCAGACCGCAGACGATGGTGCCTGACTGGCTGCGGAACTTGCTGCTGTCGACGAGGAGGATCACTTCCTCGGCACGGTCGATCAGGCGACGTTCGGCGGCGACCAGCACCGGGTCTGCCTGCATCGCGCCCTGCGGTCCGATGGCGGCGGCACCCATGAACAGCCGCGGGGCGTGGAAGCGTGGCATCGATTCCTCGCCGGCGGGGGCAAGGATGATGTTCTGTTCGCGAAACACTGCGCCCGATGGCAGGAGGATGCGCGTGCCTGCCTGCGGGAGCAGTGCGTTGACGATGTGCAGCGAGTTGGTCAGCACCTGCAGTCCGAGACCGTCGAGATGGGGGCACATCTGCAGCGTGGTGGTGCCGCCATCGATCATCACGCCTTCGCTTGGGCTGCACAGCGCCGCTGCAGCCTTGCCGATTGCCTGCTTTGGGCCGAGGTTCTGGGTAATGTTCTGATCGAACGAGGTGCCGAGAAGGCGCGGCCCACCGGCATCTTCGGTTTCGGGAAGCTTGGCTCCACCGTGGACGCGGACGATCTGGCCGGACTCCTCGAGCCGTGTCAGGTCACGCCGGATCGTCGCGGGCGAGGCATCGAGCAGGACTTCGAGATCGCGATAGCTGACAAAGCCGGTTGGCCGCAGCGCCTCGAAGATGCGTCTTTCCCGTTCTGCCGCGTGCATGGTGCCCCATCGTCCCTAACTTGGCGCTTATGCACTCGCCTGCAGCATGTTGCCAGCGCCGATCACGATGGTCGAGCCGACGAGGAGGCCGATACCGGTCCACACCAGCGCGCGGGTGCGGGGCGATGCGCCCTTCCATTCCTTGAGCGCGAAGCCCCAGAGGGTGGAGAAGAGGATGATCGAGGCCATGTGCAGCGTCCACGAGGAGAAGCCGTATTCGCCCATCTGGCTCTCGCCCATCGTGTAGAAGAAGAATTGGCCGTACCACAGCGTGCCGCCCAAGGCGGCCAGCAGCCAGTTGGCCAGCAGGTTGGGACGTTCGCCCGGGTGTGCCTCTGGCGAGGCTGCGCCGAAGAACTGGCCAAGGCTGCGGTTCTTCGCGATCAGCCAGGCGCACCACAGCGCGTTGGTGGTGAGGCCACCGGCGAGGACGACGCAGAGTACCGGGAGACCCTGGGAAAGCGGATCTGTGCCTGCGGCCAGCGTCAGGTCACGGATCGGCTGGCCCGCTGCAAGGCCCCAGGCAAAACAGCCGGACATCACGCCCGAGAAGGTCGCGATCAGCAAGCCCTTGCGAAGGTTGAATTCGGCCACGCCCTCAGACGCTGCGCCGCCAAGGTCGGCTTCCTTGGCATTGCCGGCGCGGGCCACGACGACGATGCCCGCCAGCGTGATCAGGATGCCAAGGAGCGTCAGCTTGCCGCTGGTCGTTGCTGCAATGGCGCCCAGCGTGCCGTCAAAGATCGGCGGCCCCATCGTGCCGATCACGGTGGTCAGCCCCAAGGCCACGGCCATGCCAAGCGAAAGGCCGAGATAGCGCATGGTCAGGCCGAAGGTCAGCCCGCCGAAGCCCCACATTGCCCCCCAGAACCAGCACCACATCAGCGTTTCGCGCGGCGTTGCCGAGAGCACTCCGATGAGGTCGTTCGTCTGGATCGAGGCGAACAGCCACGGCGCGATCGCCCAGGAGAACAGGCCGCCTGCCAGCCAGAACACCTCCCACGACCACAGCCTGATGCGCTTGTACGGCACATAGAAGCTGGCCGAGGAGAAGCCCCCGATCCAGTGAAAGATTACGCCCAGCAGCGGGTTCGCGCCCATCGATTCCTGTCCCTTGTTCTTATGGCTTCACGAGGATCGAGCTGTCGATCTCGCTGATGCTTTTCACGCCAGTCAGCGTCATGGCGACGCGCATTTCGGCCTCGATCAGGCGGAGCATGTGCTCGACGCCCTGTTGTCCGTTGGCAGCAAGCGCGAAGACCCAGGCGCGGCCGAGCAGCACGCCCTTTGCGCCAAGCGCGAGCAGGCGCACCACGTCGAGCCCCGAGCGCACGCCGCCATCGGCTAGCACGGTCAGCCGGTCGCCCACGGCCTCGGCAATGGCAGGCAGGGCGCGTGCTGTGGACGGCACGCCATCCAATTGGCGGCCGCCGTGGTTGGAAACGACGATGCCATCGGCGCCGAGTTTTGCCGCTTCAACCGCGTCCTCGGCATCGAGCAGGCCCTTTATGACCAGCGGCCCCTTCCATTCGGAGCGGATGAAATCGAGGTCCTTCCACGAGATCGAACTGTCGAAGTTCTCGCGCATCCACGCGAAGAAGTCCTCGATCCCGGTCTTGCCCTCAAGCTTGCGGATCACGTTGCCGAGGCCATGCGGGCGGCCCATCACGCCCACATCCCACGCCCAGGCAGGCTTCACTGCGCCCTGCAGGGTGCGGCGGATGGCGCCGGTCAGCCCGGAGGCACCGGCCAGGCCCGAGTGATAGTCGCGATAGCGGCTCCCCGGCACCGGCATGTCGACGGTGAACACCAGCGTCGAGCAATTCAGCTCCACCGCTTCCTGCAGCAATTCGCGCATGAAGCCGCGGTCACGGGTCATGTAGAGCTGGAACCAGAAGGGCCTGGCTGCCGCCTTGGCCACCTCGGCGAGCGAGCAGGCCGAGACGGTGGAGAGGGTGAAAGGGATGCCAGCCGTTTCGGCTGCGCGCACTGCCTGGCATTCGCCGCGCCGCGCGTTCATCCCGGCAAGGCCGATGGGGGCGAGGGCGACAGGCAGAGCAAGCTTCTGGCCGAACAGTTCGGTCGACAGGTCAAGCCCCGAAACGTCGCGAAGCACGCGCTGGCGCAGGGCGATATCGCGCAGGTCCTCGACATTCCGCCTGAGCGTCGTCTCGCTGAAGGAGCCGCCGTCGATGTATTCGAACAGGAAGTGGGGCAGGCGGCGGCGGGCGAGTTCGCGGAAGTCCGATATGGAGGCGGCGATCATGCGGCGGTTCTCTCGGGCGCGGCGTCGATCTCGGCGTGCCAGCGGTTGCGATAGGTGTCGACGTCACCATCGAGCGGTTCGACACGGACGAGTTCGCCGCGCGGGGTGAGCGTGGGATCGATCAGGCGCAGCGCGCCGAACGAGACGTCGTTATGGGCGTTGGCGGTATAGATGGCGGTGTCGGGGCGAAGGGCGGCAAGCGCGCGCACGAAGACCTCGGCCTCGGCAAAGCGGCCTTCGACGAGCAGACGTTCTGACGAGCCGATCAGGTCCAGCGAGGTGTCTGCGACCAGCGCGGCATAGAGACAGGCGGCGGCGCGGCGCTCGTACCAGGCCTCCGGGCGGTTGACCCAGCCGAAGGTGCCCTGCGGATAGGGGCCGAAACCGCGCATCAGGGTGGGCAGGACCATGCGGGAGGCGCGCAGAACTTCCGGGACGGCGGCGAGCAGTGCTGGCTGGTCGGGCTTGATATCGACGCGGCGGGTATCGATCTCGATCAGCGTCTCGATCTCGCGACCGCCCATGAAGCGCGCCGAGGGGACGGGGCGGCCATGCACGTCTATGTTGACGAGGCAGTCGCGGCCCTCGGGCAGGCTCGCCGTATCGACAGGCGTTGCGGGCAAACGCATACCGATGAACCAGGTGCCGGTGGACAGCACGGTGGCCTCATGATCGGCAATCTCGGCAAAGCCGCGCGCGGCGAGCAGGGCGGCGTTGGAATCGTGCAGGCCGGCGAGCACGCGGACGTGGGGCGAGAGGCCCGTCTGCGCCGCAATCTCGGGGCGGATATTGCCGACGGTATCGCCGGCGCGGGCGAGCGGGGCAAAGCGCTCCGCCCAGCCGAGGCGTCTGGCCATGGGCGAGAAGTCAGCCTCCTGCGGGCACCACAAGTCTGAATGGCAGCCAAGGCTGGTCACTTCGCTCAACGCATTGCCGGTGAGGAACCACGCCCAGTATTGCGCCCAGGGCAGCAACGTGGCGCGGGCCATCGCCTCGGGCGCCAGGCGCTCCATCCACCACAGCTGGCTGCCGAAGTTCAGGCCATCGGGCAGAGCGGGGGAGCCGGTCATGCCAAAGGCATCGCGCTGGGCGCGGTATTCGGCCATGATCTCGGGCGGCAGGGCCTGCTCGTAATCGAATGGCGGGAATGCCATCGCACCATCGACCAGCGCGACCACGCCCGCGCCGTGGCCGACCGGCACGATCGTCTCCACCGGGGCATGGGCGTAGCGAGCCAGCGTCTCGATCAGCCACTTGCCGGTTGCGGGCGCATCAAGCCGACGGATCCCGCCCATTTCCAGCGGCACGTTGGGGCGCACCTGACGGTCGAGCATCGTCCCGCCCGCGTCCCACAGGCTGACCTTGCTCAGCGTCTTGCCGAGATCGATGACGATGGTTGCGCCTGATGGCACTGCGCTCTCCCGCAGACTTTTCAATAAACGATCAATAGCAATCAAATATGATCGTTTCCAGCAAAAACTCAGAAGACCGCGTGATCGCCGCGATCGACGCTGGCACGGCCATCCAGCACGGCGCGATAATGGTCGAACAGGGTGTCGCTGCCCGTCGATGGGGTGGCATCGGCATCGTAGCGGCCCGTTGCCGGATCGAGCATCAGCATCGATTCGCTGGCATAGTACCGCCCGATCCGCGCCAGTTCCGCTTTGGTCGCCAGGCTCGGAATGACCTTGCCAGCGAGGCCGAGGATCCCGGCAATCGTGTCGAGCAGCCCCAGCGGCACCGAGCGGAAGCGCGGCTCCTTTCCGAGCATCGCAAACAGCGCTTCGCCCTGCTGACGCGGAGTCAGCGCAGGGCCGGGGCCACCGATCGGCAGCACGCGGTTCCAGCGCTCCTCATGCTCGAGGCACTCGGCAATGTAGGCTGCAAGATCGCCGTCGCTGATCGGCTTGCAGGCGGTCAATTCGCCGTTGCCGAAGACGAGAAACGGTTTTCCGGCCTTGACCCGCTCGATCTGTCCGGAGAGCGATTTGAAGAAGGCGGTCGGGCGGACGATCGAATAGCGGATGCCGGATGCGACAAGCGCAGCCTCGAACGCCAGCTTGGCATGCTGGAACGCCAGCAGCGGCTTCTGCATGCAGATGGCCGAAAGCAGCACGAAGTGCCCAATGCCAGCCTCCTTCGCGGCATCGAGCAGGTTGAGGTTGGCCCGGTGGTCCACCGCCCAGGCATCGCCCGGCACTCCGGTGCGCGAAGCGATGCACGAGATGACCGCATCGAACCGACCTTCACCGAAGGTGCGCCCCAAGACGTTTGTGTCTGACAGGTCGGCGAGGACGACTTGCGCAATCGCTGCCAGACCGTCATCCGGCCGTCGCGTAAGGCAACTGACCACATGCCCGCGCTTCGCCAGATTGCGAACTACCGCACGCCCGATTGTCCCCGTCCCCCCAGCCACGCAGACCCGCATCGCTTCCTCCCGGCCCACCAACGAACAGGCCTCAGGCGGGAACAGTCAAGCAGATCGCAAAGGCGATCAAGCGGCGATGTGAAGATCGGTGAAAATGGTGCCCGGGGACGGATTCGAACCGCCGACACGCGGATTTTCAATCCGCTGCTCTACCAACTGAGCTACCCGGGCATCGTCCTTTGCCGCGTCCTGTGAAGGACCTGCAGGCGATGGGAAGCGCGCCTATGGCGAAGCGGCGCGGGCTTGGCAAGCCCCATCGCGCGAAAATTTTGGAGAGGGCTAGTCTTCGTGATCCTCGTCGGCCGGTCGTCCCGGGAGCGCGTATCCGCCTTCCAGCCACTGCACCAGATCGCGGTCCTTGCAGCGGGTCGAACAGAACGGGGTGTGGGCTTCGCTGCGGGGCTTGCCGCAGATCGGGCAGCGCTTCTGGGTGGGCCGGGCGGCAGGCGTATTCATAGCGGCACGCCTTGGGCAAATCCGCCGGAAAGGGCAAGGGCCGGGTCTTCCTTGCGGCGGATCGTGCGGCCGGTCCGACTGGCCAGTTCCGTCTCCCATGCGGGGAGAATCGCGGCAAGCACGCGCGGATGGGCAGTCAGCAACAGTGCGCCGGGCTCGCTGACGCGCTCGGCGTTGCGCAGAAGTGCACGGGCAGCGGCAGCGACCGGAAAGCGCGTGTATCGCGCCACGAGCGAGGCGCGTTCAAGCCGCGACACCAGATGCACGAAACCGAAGCCGTTCATCGCGGTGCGCTCGCCCTGCCAGTCGATCAATGCGTCTCCCAACGCCTTGTCGACGTGTTGGCGGTCCTTCTTTTCGTGCAGCGTCGGGAAATCGATGCCGACCGATCCGCCGATATCAAGCCGGTGCAGCGCATCGGCTATGACATCGACCGCGGACAGCGCGAGCTTCAGCGGCGGAAGCGTGCCATCGATATCGATAAGTGTCATTGCCGGGGTCGGGCTGACGATGATCGAGCCGCCCGCGAATGCGATCTCGCCCGTGACGGCCTGTTCAGCGAGTTCGTCCCAGCCATTGTCCGCAAAGGCACGGCCCGTGATGGCGACCGATTTGACCGAAGCGCCGGTCGCTTCGAGTTCTTCGCGCAAGCTTGGTGCTGGGCGAGGATCCTCGCCAGGGGCGGGACGGACGACAGGGAGCTTGGTGCGGCCGCGTTCGGCGATGGCGGCGCGGGTTACACGCACGGTCAGGCTTACGCCTTCGGTAGCCTCGCGCGGGAGCTGGTCGACCATTGCTTCGGCGCCGTCATCGAAGCGCACGACACCGCGCCGGCTGCCGGCGTGGCGGGTGACGAGGCGGGCCTGCGCGACCAGACCGGGACGCACCTTCTCTCCCCAGCAGACGCGGGCAGAGAGTATGCGACCGCCCGAAACCAGAATCGCGCGTTCTTCGCCGATCCCTGCTTCATGGAGCCAGTCAGCAGACATCGATGCCCGCGGCCCGCAGAACCTTGCGTGTTTCGAACAGGGGCAGGCCGATTACGCCGGAATGGCTGCCCGAAAGCCAGTCGCAGAATCCTTCGGCACTGCCCTGGATGGCATAGCCCCCGGCCTTGCCGTGCCATTCTCCGCCAGCGATGTAGCTTTCCATTTCCTCGTCCGAGAGGCGCTTGAAGCGCACGATCGTCTCGGACAGGGCTTCGCGCAAGGCTCCGTCGGGGGTAATCACCGCGATGGCAGAAAATACCCGATGGCGACGGCCCGAGAGCAGGGCGAGGCACTGGCGTGCGGTTGCCTCGTCTTCCGCCTTGGGCAGGATGCGCGCTCCGGCGCCAACGACGGTATCGCCCGCAAGGATCACGCAATCCGGGGCAAGTGCGGCAGCGGCGCGGGCCTTTTCGGCAGCAAGCCGCGACGCATGGGCGCGGGGACGTTCGCCCCTGTGCGGCGTCTCGTCGATGTCGGTGGCCACGACGCGCGAAGGCGTCACGCCGATGCGCCGCAGCAGTTCAAGCCGGCGCGGGCTGGCCGATGCCAGAACCAGTTGGTGGGGTGATGACGCGGGCGAAAGCTCGCCCGTCATCAAAAGCCGCCGGGACCGCCGCGACCGGGCATGAAGCGGTAGGTGATGCGACCTTTGGTCAGATCATAGGGGGTGAGTTCGACCAGCACTTCATCGCCCACCAGCACGCGGATGCGGTTCTTGCGCATCTTGCCGGCGGTGTGGCCGAGAATTTCATGGTCGTTTTCGAGGCGGACGCGGAACATCGCGTTGGGCAGGAGTTCCACCACCTGTCCGCGCATTTCGAGGAGTTCTTCTTTCGCCATCGGCGGGCTCGGATGCCTTTGTATAGAGGTATGCAAAACGGAACGCGCAGGTCATCGGAAATGATCCGCGCGCAGAGGAATTGCGCGGCCCATAGCCTTGCCGGGCGAAAAAGGGAAGAGGCGCGCTGGAAGTGACCAGCTTTGGTTCAGGTTTCGCTGCCGATGTAACCACGCATGCTGCAGTGCGACAAACTGATACGAAATGCGCGTTGCCGATGAGGGACCCTCTCGCCAGTTGCTTCGTTGAAAGCGCCGATGCTCAGCCAGCGGGCACAAATTCAAGGAATTGCACACGTGAGACTTCATGCCGCTTCTTCGCTGGCAGCCATTGCAATTTGCCTGTCGGCATCCGGCACCGCCACGGCGCAGGAGGTCGTGGCAGGCACAGAGGAGGTGCCGCAGGATCCAGGTCAGGACCTCGATGGCGATGCCGTCGTTGCCGAGGAAGGTCAGATCCTTGTGGTCGCCACGCGCATCAAGGGGCAGGTCGATACTGCGCAGCCGCCAATTGCGGTTCTGGATGAAGAGGCCATTGCCTCGTATGGCACAGGCTCGCTGCAGGAACTGCTTGCGGCCCTCTCGCCGCAGACTTCGTCAGGACGCGGACGTGGCGACGGGATGCCGGTGGTGCTGCTGAACGGCATGCGAATTTCGGGCTTCCGCGAGATGCGAGGCCTGCCACCGGAGGCGATCCGGCGCGTCGAGGTGCTGCCCGAGGAGGTGGCGCTCAAATTCGGATACCGGCCCGACCAGAGGGTGGTGAACTTCATCCTCAAGGACAATTTCAGCGCCTATGGCTCTGACAGTGAACTGCGCCTGCCGAGTGGCGGTGGTTTCACCGAGTGGGAGCAGGAACTATCGCTGACAAAGATAACCGGTGGCAATCGCATCAACATAACTGGCAAGATCGAAGACACGAGCCCCTTGACCGAGGCTGAGCGGGGCATCGTGCAGACCGCTACGTCAGGCATGCGGGTGGCGGACGATCCCGATCCTGCAGCTTACAGAACGCTGATCGGGGATTCGAAGTCGGCGCAGCTAAATGCAACTCTGGCAAGGGCACTTGGCGGCGGAGCAGGGCTGAGTGTCAACCTTCTCGCGCAGCGCGACGATTCGCGAACGCTCAATGGCCTCAATGCCATCACGCTGACCGATGGCACCGCCAGCTATGCCCGGACCACGCTCTATCCCGATCCGATCACCACCCGACGCCGGACGACGACCTGGCAAGCAGGTGCTGCGCTCAACAAGCCGCTCGGCAACTGGAACCTCGCGGTGACGGCCGATGGCGGCCACGTCGAGACGAAAAGCACGATCGATCGCAGTGCGGACCTGTCCGCACTGCAGGCACTGGTGACCTCTGGCGAACTGTCGGCAAGTGGCAGCTTGCCAACCAGCGCTATCGTGACGGGTGCTGCCGACCAGGCGCTGTCGAAGACCGATTCGTTCACCGGTCTTGCCACGCTGAGCGGGCGAATGATGCGCTTGCCGGCCGGTGAGGCCGCGCTGACCGTGAAGGCCGGGTTTGATTACGCAGGGATTGAGAGCAGCGATACGAGGACGACCGCGGGCCAAGTGAACCTGAAGCGCGGCGATGCGCAGGCAGGGTTCAGTTTTGACCTGCCGATCACCAGTCGCAAGGAAGGGTTTGGTGCGGGCATTGGCGACATTTCGCTTAACGCGAATGCCGAAGTGCACCGGCTTTCGGACTTCGGCACACTCTATAACTGGGGCGGCGGGCTGACCTACAGTCCCACGGAAAAGCTGACCCTGCAGGCCAGTTATGTCGCCGCCGACAAGGCGCCGAGCCTGACTGAACTGGGCGGCCCTTCGATCCTCACCGAGAACGTTTCGATCTACGACTTTTCGCGCGGTGAGACGGTCCTGGCCCGGGTGATATCCGGCGGCAATCCCAATCTCGTGAAGGAGCGCCAGCGCGACTGGAAATTCGGATTCAACTGGACGCTGCCGTTCCTCAAGGATTCGACCTTCGTCGCTGAATACTTCCGCAACCGGTCGACCAATACAACGAACGATTTTCCTCTGCTGACGTCTGAGGTGGAAGCAGCGTTTCCGGGACGTGTCATTCGCGATGCGTCGGGGCGGATCGTGTCAGTGGACCAGAGCCCGGTCACTTTTGCCGAAGAGAAAGGTTCGCGCCTGCGCTATGGCCTCAACCTATCGGGCAATTTCGGCAAGCCTGACCCGACCATGCAACGTGGGCCAATGGCCGGCCTGCGGTCGGGCGGGGCCGGTCCGGGTGGGCCTGGTGCCGGTGGTCCGCCCGCTGGCGCGCCTCCGGCCGGGGC
>NZ_LSIA01000108.1:0-241 GCF_001556015.1 Novosphingobium sp. CCH12-A3
ATGCCGAGGCCCTCAGGCTGATGCGGCGCGACTGCCTGAGCGAGCATCTGCTGCTTGAAGGCCGGGTTCTCGTCAGTTGGCGCAAGGGGCGCGCCGGACGCGAACAGCGCCGCAGCTTCCTGCGCGACAAAGGCTCCTCGGTGCCCGTGCTGATCGATCAGGTTCTGGCTATGACCGAAAGGCTGTTGCCGCATACGCCACGCCGCGACCAGAATTATCTCTTCCTCACCGGGAGAATACA
>NZ_LSIA01000109.1:0-6522 GCF_001556015.1 Novosphingobium sp. CCH12-A3
ATCCGGCGTGCCGCAAGACACTGTCATTCAACGAATTAGTTTCGAATCCGACTCTCAGGCCCAGTCGACATGGCCGATGCTTCCAACTGGTGGCGCTTCACCTTCGGTGCTTGCTGGAAGCACCCGCTGGGACCGGAAAGCTCCATCGACGGCATCGAGCATCATCCCGTCGCCCACGTCGCCTATGCCGATGCACAGGCCTATGCCGATTGGGCGGGCAAGGAACTTCCCACGGAAGCCGAGTTCGAGTTTGCCGCACGTGGCGGGCTTGAAGGCGCGGACTACGCCTGGGGCAATGAACTTGCTCCCGATGGCCGGATGATGGCAAACTACTGGCAGGGCCTGTTTCCCTTTGCCAATCAGATGCTCGACGGCTGGGAGCGAACGTCGCCCGTGCGCAGCTTCCCACCCAACGGCTACGGCCTTTACGACATGATCGGCAACACCTGGGAGTGGACGAGCGACTGGTGGACCGACAAGCCCCAGAAGGCTGGCAAGAAGTCCGCCTGCTGCGCCCTCAGCAATCCGCGCGGCGGCAAGCTCAAGGACAGCTTCGACCCCGGCCAGCCCGGCGTGCGCATCGGCCGCAAGGTCATCAAGGGCGGCTCTCATCTGTGCGCCGCCAACTACTGCCAGCGCTACCGTCCTGCTGCCCGCCACCCGGAAATGATCGATACCGCGACAACGCATATCGGCTTCAGATGCGTGGTTCGGGTCTAGTGGCATTCTTCATAAGAGAATTTACTTGAGCAGATCGGCTGCCTAGCTGCCACATATCGACAAGCTGCCTTTGCACAAGCTGACGTGATGTTGTGAACGACCTCCGCTGCGCAAGAGCTTTTTGGCATTGATGACCTCAGTTGGCATCCATGCGTTCGGCCTCACATGATGATTCCTCCATCGATGGCTTTTCCCATCAGTGATCCGAGGTGAGCTCTCTTCCAAGAGGGCCAGCCTGCAAACCTCACATCAGGCGGGATTGTCCTCCGCGTTTTCCGGCGTCAGCCTGGGCTCGTCTTGTTCCGGGCTGCCGCGAGCACGATGATAGGGTTATCGCTGAGGGGCGCAGTAGACCACGAAGGGAAGGGTACATTGCGTCGGCTGCACAACAGCCCTGTTCGCGGGGGCTGGCCGTCGCTGAGCACCAATTGACAACCTTTGCCAATCTTTGCTATTTTTTGGCCTTGGAGGTTGCCATGGCTACGATGAACATTTCACTGCCCGATCCGATGAAGCAATGGGTAGAAGCGCAAGCTGACACTGGTCGGTATAGCAATGCCAGCGACTATGTGCGCGATCTCATCCGTCGTGACCAGGAACGTGCTGACAAAGTCGCGGCCATGCAGCGCCTCGTCGATGAGGCCCGCGCCAGCGGTTTGAGCGACGAGACGATGGCGGACATCCGGACGCGAGCGATCAGCCAGGCTGACCTGCAAGCCTGACCGTGCCTCGCTTTCGCTTAACGCGCGCCGCCGCCGAAGATCTGACAGCCATCTTTCTCCAAGGCATCGAGCAGTTCGGACTGCCTCAGGCCGATACCTATCACGAAGGGCTGAGCGCGATCTTCGAGTTTCTTGCCGACTATCCCCAAGCTGCGCGATTGCGAGAGGAAATATCACCTCCTGTCCGCGTGCATCCCTACAAGGCGCATCTGGTGATTTATGATGTCGGAGATGAGGACAAGGTCATCATTCTGCGTGTCCGGCATGGTCGAGAAGATTGGATATCCTCGAATTACGACGGTTAGCCGTCGCAGGGTAAGCGCTGGCGGCCAATCCGAAGAGATCCCACCCGACTTGGCATTTCTCTGCCGACCAAACACGCCCTTCAGCAGTGGATCCTTGAAAGTCCGAAAATGCCGAAACTCGACATTGGCATATGCCAGCCCACCTTGGCAGCAGGCGCCTTGAACTCGGACATTCGATCATCAGTTTTTCGTGATCGATTCCTGCCCCTCGTTCAGCATGCTGTAGCAGTGGGGAAAAGACTTGGGTTGGGACTTTTTTGCCGTCTTTTCCCAAGGCACTCAACGTCTGCTCATTCACCAATAACTGACGCCCAAAGGTCGGCACTCGATCCGGTCTCAGCGAGTACATCTTGCTTGCATTTTGAACTGCGGCCGGTTCCTGACCTCTGACAGCATCTCGATTTCATGCCATTCTTACGCCGTTCTTACGCAGTGCTACGTTGATCCGCATGGAAACCTTAGGCGCACTGCGTGCACAGGCTCCCGGCAAAGGAGCGTGCATACCATGTCGTCCGCATCACCACTGCCAACGTCTCCGGACGCTCAGTCCAACCTGCATCAGGGCAGTCTCGCGATCCTGACCTTGGGCGCCATCGGCGTAGTCTACGGCGACATCGGAACGAGCCAACTCTACGCCTTTCGAGAGGCGCTCGCCCAGACTGGCGCCGATGGGATCTCTCGGCTCGAGATACTCGGCGTCCTGTCGCTTGCGCTGTGGGCGCTGATCGTCGTGGTCACGCTCAAGTATGTCGCCTTTTTGTCGCGGATGGACAACAATGGTGAAGGCGGTGTGCTTTCGCTGATGGCGCTTGCGCAACGGGCGACCGGGACACGGTGGCCGGTCGTGCTGCTGCTGGGCGCCACGGGTGCGGCGCTGTTCTATGGCGATGCCATTATCACCCCCGCGCTGTCAGTCCTGTCCGCAGTCGAGGGACTGCGCACAATCCCCGGCTTTGAGGCAATGACCGAGCCCGCCCTCCTCGGTCTTTCGCTGGGCATTCTCACCGTGCTCTTCCTCGCGCAATCGAAAGGCACTGCCGGGGTGGCATCCCTCTTCGGTCCGATCTGCCTGGTCTGGTTCGCCGTGCTGGCTGCCCTTGGCGTCTGGCACGTCCTGCAAGCACCGCAGATCCTTGCCGCATTCAATCCACTGCATGCAATGACCTTCCTCACGACCAACGGCGTGACTGGTCTGTTCGTGCTGGGCGCCGTGTTCCTGACGGTAACCGGTGCCGAGGCGCTGATCGCCGACATGGGCCACTTCGGGCGCAAGCCAATCCAGCTCGGCTGGCTCTCGCTGGTGTGGCCGGCACTCAGCCTGAACTATCTCGGTCAAGGCGCGATGGCACTGAAGGCGTTGTCCGATGCGCAGGCAGCTGGACACCTCCTTGCCAATGCCGACTGGTTCTTCCTGATGGCACCCGAAGCTTTGCGGGCACCGCTGGTCGTGCTCGCAACCATGGCCACAGTCATTGCCAGCCAGGCCGTTATCACGGGTGCCTATTCGCTGACCCACCAGGCGATTGCGCTTGGCCTCTTGCCCAGACTGACCATTCGCCAGACTTCGGCGCACCAGATCGGGCAGATTTATCTCCCGGTGGTGAACTGGTTCCTGTTCGCTGGCGTCGTGGTACTGGTTTTCGCCTTCCGCAGCAGCTCAGCAATGGCCGCCGCCTATGGCATTGCCGTAACCGGCACGATGGTGGTCACGACGTGCCTCGCATTCGTGATCGCATGGAAGCACTGGGGCTGGAACCGGGTGTGGGCCGCCACGCTTATCGCGCCTTTCCTCGCGCTCGACCTGTTCTTCTTCGGCGCGAACATGCTCCGCGTCACGGAGGGAGGCTGGGTGCCGCTGGCTGTGGCAGGCGTGATGGGCATCGTGATCTTCACCTGGCTCAAGGGCCGCAGGGCAGCAATGGCGCTTGCCGCAGACCAGGGGGCGGACATGGATGAGATCGCGCAGGTCCTTGCCCAGCGTCTCCCTACGCGGATCGAGGGCACGGCGGTGTTCCTGACGCAGGACCTTGACGTTGCTCCTGCCGCTCTCCTTCACAACCTCAAGCACAACAAGGCGCTCCATCGCCTGTCGATCCTGCTCAAGGTCGAGACGACGACCAAGCCGTGGATCGCCCCCCAAGACCGGCTGGCCATAACGCAGGTAGATGCGAACTTCGTGCGCGTGCAGCTGCGCTACGGCTATCTCGACAAGATAGACGTGCCGAGCGATCTTGCCAGGGGCGAGGGGCTGCTGGATCGACCCGGCGGGACATCGTTTTTCGTCGGCCGTAACGCAATCCGTTTCGCCGCAAGGCCCATCCTCCCACGCTGGATGACCGTGATCTACATGGCGCTCCATCGAAACGCGGCAGACCCGACCGCATGGTTCGCCATCCCGCCGAACAGGGTTGTCGAACTTGGCAGTCAGATCGAGCTATAGAGACGCCCGTGAACAGTGTGCTCCGATCAAGCCTTGTGCCCCTTTCCGGCGTTGCCGCGATCACTGCCCTGACAGCGTGGTCGCTGCCACTGCTTGGATTGGCATCCGCGTCGCTGCTCTTCCTCCTGCCGGTACTGGTCGCGGCAATGCGGGGAGGCGTGGTTCCGGGTCTGATTGCGACCTTTGCCGGAACTGCTGCCTACAACTTCTTCCTGCTCGAACCGCGCTACACCTTCAGGGTGCATCAGGTTGACAACCTCGTCAGTGTCTTCGTCCTCAGTGCCGTCGCCTTTGTCACGAGCCGTCTCGCCAACCGCCTGCTGGCACGCGAAGCCGAGGCTAACGAGCGCGCCGAAGCGAGTGCAACCGCTGCCCGGCTTGCGACGACCCTCTCGGCAGATCCACCCGATCAGGCATTGCAGGATGGCCTCGCTTTCTTGACCGCGTCCTTCGGCGAGGCTCTTCTGATGGACGAGCAGGACCTTGCAGCCGAAACTGGCCCGTTGACCTCCCTCGACCGGGGGGCGGCTAGCTGGGCATTGCACAATGGCGACAGGACCGGGCATGGTACTAGCACCATGGCTGCGGCGGAATGGACGTTCGTGCCGCTCCACCCCCGCAATCGCAGCGATCAGGTCGTCCTCGCGATCGCGCGCCCGGCGAACGGTTCGACCAGGGACGATGAACAGATCCAGCAAATCGGCGATCTGTGCCTGTTGCTAGGACAATGTCGGGACCGCGCGAGACTGTTCGAGGAACGGCGTGAACGCGAACTGGTCGAAGCGCGCGACCGCTTGCGTCAGACCATGCTCGCCTCGCTCGCTCACGATTTCCGCACGCCGCTCACCGTCATGTGCGGTCAGCTCGAGCAGCTCGCGATGACCAACGAACAGGCGCAGGAAGCCTTGCAAGCAGCCCGACGACTGGAGCGCACGATGGCCGACCTCTTGGGCCTTGCGCGGTTGGAGGACGGCTCGCTGGTCGTGTGGAACGAAAGCCTCGACCCGGTCGACGTCGTGACAACTGCACTGGAGCGGATGACACCCCTCGCAGGCATAGCGCTTCGCAGCGAGGTGGCCACCGATCTCCCGTTTGTTGCCGGTGATGCAGTGCTGATGCAGCATGTCCTGGTCAATCTGCTGGACAATGCGATACGGCATGCACGCGGCACGGTGCTGCTCCGCGTCCGCTCGATCGGGGACGTCGTCGAGTTCAGTGTGGAGGACGACGGGCCCGGCATTCCTTTGGACGAACGGGACCGGCTGTTCGAGCGTTTCACCCGCATCGAAGGATCGGACCGGACCGAAGGCAGCGGCCTCGGCCTTGCCATAGTCAAGGGATTTGCCGATGCCATGGCAATGCAGGTCGCAATCTCGGATGTCCAGCCCACTGGCGCGCGGTTCTCGCTGTTGGCTACGCGCTCAAATCGGAAGATCGCATGACGCGGATACTGTGCATCGACGATGAGCCTGCGATTCTGCGGCTGCTTGAAGTCGTGCTCGGTCGGGGTGGCCATGCGGTGACTGGCGCGCGCGATGCGCGGTCCGCGCTCGCCGCGATCGGTAGGGCCGCGTTTGATGCGATACTGCTCGATCTTGGCCTGCCCGACCGGGACGGGCTCGAACTGCTGGGCACGCTCAAGGCGACGTGCAATGCCCCGGTGATTGTCGTTTCGGCGAGATCCGACGTCGCCGAAAAAGTAGCTGCGCTCGATCTCGGCGCGTCGGACTACGTCACCAAGCCCTTCGAAGGAGACGAACTCCTCGCCCGCGTCCGGGTCGCCATCCGCAGCAACGGCCATGCGCAGGGGCGGTCTGAAGCGATCGAACATGGCCCGCTGCGCATGGACCTTGGCATGCACACCTTGCATGTCGAAGGACGCGAAGTGACGCTGACGCCCAAAGAGTTTTCCGTCATGCGCGAACTGATCGCCGCCGGCGGACGAGTCCTGACGCATGGAGCTCTCCTCGAGACAGTCTGGGGCAAGGCCCATCGCGACGATGTCGAATACCTGCGCGTCGTGATCAGGTCACTGCGGCTGAAGATCGAAAACGATCCCTCCGCTCCACTTCACATCCGCAACGAACCAGGCATCGGTTATCGGCTTGCCGCACATGGTTGACCGACTACGAATGTGGCTTGGGCAACGATCTTTCGCTTGAGTGCGATCGCCGAAAGTTGGCCTTCAGCGGCAACCTCGACCGAAGGCCTCAATGGTCCCGGGAAGACCGGTGTCGGCGTAAGCTGACGCTCTCAGAACCACGCCGGAACGACCAGATTTGTGAAGGGTTTCGGGCGCTTGCGTACGAAAGCCTCCAGTGCAGGAACCCGCGGG
>NZ_LSIA01000011.1:0-14897 GCF_001556015.1 Novosphingobium sp. CCH12-A3
TGACAGACCCGGTCTACCCGGCACCGAAACGAACTTCGCTTTGTTCACGGACGACCAGATACACTGCTCTGGCCGATGCAATCGCGCAACGCAGAAGAGATGCTCTCGAATAATTGGAGGCGCTGTTGCCGAGGATGGTTCGGCCGTTCAGTAGCTCGATCTAGCGTTCGGCGATTTCTTCGAGGACGGCGGTTTTGTCTAAGGCCGAGTCTTTCGACACTGTGCGGTCTTGGTTAACGAAGGACCGTTTTGATTGGGGCGACCGCCGGCGCTGAGTGACCGGCAATGCGGCGAGAGTGATCAACGGATCGCCGCGCGCAGAATGGCCGGTTTTGGTGTTACCCGACGTTCCCATAAAATGTCGGAACGGCTTAAACTGGTCGGGACCCGCCAGTCCCACCCCCGCTCAACGTGTCGACCGCGGCCGCCGCAATAGCTGCCCTAAAAGTGTGATAGACTTGACGTCGAAAGCTGACGTCCGTTCAGTCAGGGCGTGAACGCACCCAAGCTCCACCATTATGTTCCTCAATTCCATCTGCGTCGGTTCGCGGATGTTTCGGGTCGGCTGTGGGCTTGGGACAAACAGAACGACCGTATCTTTCAAACCTCGCCTGGCGCTGTTGCGGCCGAGAACCAGTTCTATCGGCTCACGCAATATGAGGAGGAAGGTAACGACCCGCTCGCCATGGAAAAGCAGCTATCCGAGATGGAAAGTGAAGTCTCCCTCATCACGGACCAGTGGCTCGAATGGTTGCAGCAGATGGAGTCACTAAAGAAGCTCCCAATCCCGCGGATCAATCGTTGGATCGTCGCACGATATCTCGCTGTTCAGATACTGCGAACTCTCGACACGAGAGAATTGCTTTCAGCGCTCGTCGAGCTTGAACGCGGCGCGCCGATCAGTGCCGATGAAGCTCGCGAATTGCATACCGAGTTGATGTGGGATCCTTGCATGGTGCGCGGTTTAACCAAACGGTTCATGCGCTCTTTCTGGATTTTCGCGCGTAACGATAGCGAAACTCCGTTTGTGACATCAGACAACCCGGTCATGTTTCGAAGCCCTGATAACCGCCGATGGGTGAAGTCAATCGCGCTGGTACCTGGCGCCTATCTCGTGTTCATCGTGTCGCCCCGCGTAGTGCTCTATTGCCATCCACGTGTTGGGAGCTTTCGCGAACTTAGAAAATTTGCTGATCGGCTTTCCCCGGTGGTGTTGGACGACAGTATGGTCGCGAGCGAGAACACCGGCCAAGTGTTCATGGCGTCACGCTTCGTAATATCCAATCGATCTGACTTCACAGCCGAACGGACCTTCGCTCCAACGATCGGCACCGACACTTACGCGCCGCTCCTGACCTGAGCTAAGGCAGCGGGATACTCTAGGCGAATTAGATACCGCCGACATGCTGCCGTTACAGGGCGACACGCGGCACCCTAATTCCTACCGGTGAGCCTTGCCTGGCACCGCGTGCGAATAGCTGTCCGCTTACATGAAGAGGCGGTATGGATAGACGCTGCGCGGCAGGTCGGGCACGTTGGCGATCGTTCGCGCTAACCGCTGTGAATAGCGGATGCTCACCGGGACCGGATCGTAAAGCGCATCGTTGTTCCAATCCATCTTCGTGAGCGCCAGCGCTTCCCGTGCTGTCAGTTCAAGCGGGCCGCTGCCCGCATGACGAATGAGCTGGAGCGGCCTCGGAATGCTCTTCTTGCCCTGATAATAATCCCCCTTGGTCGAGACCTCGGGCGCATTTCCGGCTACCCAGACGAGCGCCGACGCGCCGGAACGTATGACCATTGTACCCCGCGGCACCGGATAGCCCGACGGCCAGCTTGGCGGGCTCTGACGGCCCGATTTGATGAGCCAGACACCGCGCCAGCTTGCTGAAGTGTTGATCTCGACGCACTCAATCTCGGCAACCCCGGTGAGCGCGTCGAACGCGCCCGCAATCTCCTCCTCCTTAAACGCCGTGGTCTTGTGAATGACCATTCGTTTGGGGAGGTTGCCGCCGTTGCGCCCCTGATAGAGTTCGAGACTGCGAGCAAGGACGGCTCGCATGTCATCGCGGCTCAGAAACGGGTTGCGACGTGCCTCGGCGACGTCCGCCACCGGGTCCCGCGCCTCGAACGCCACGAACTGCATGCCGCCGCCGTCCATGTCGAACACCTGCGAGCAGCACGTCACATAATGCGCCTCGCGCTGATCGCCGCGCAGTGCGTAGGCAAGGCCGATATAGGCGGTATCGGGCGGCACGCCCTGGAGGGGAGCAAGCTTCCACGGCGTACCCGCCGCCTTGACGTAAAGCGCGGTGGCCAGACGCCAGGCGAGCGATGCCTTGTGATTGAATGTGAAGGCCCGATCGTTCAGGACTTGCGTGGGGATGTTGAGGCGGGCGCCCAAGGCCTTGAGCGCGTCATGCGCATCGAAGACATTGCTGCGGGTGGCGGGAGCCCATGCGTCGGGAAAATGGACCAGCGCGACGTCAAACGTGTCGCGAACGGAGTCCAACCTGCGCAGCGCTGCCTCCATTGATAGGAACAGCCTCGCCTGTGGGTCGCCATCTCCCGGAAGCTGCGCCAGATGGTCTGGCCATTTGACATGCGCCTCCGCCGGAGCCGCCTCCAGGGCCACATGGAAAAGCCGCTCGAAGCCAGGATATTCCGGGACATATTCGGATCGGTCGGACGCCCTGTACGGGCTTCGCAGCGATGCCATTAACTCACCTCGCTGCCGGAACGCGCTTTCCGGTCCGACCGTGGCAATGCGGATCCGGGAAATGTATCCGCCGAACGAGCCCTTCGAATATGGCCCGAAGTTCAGGAGCCCACGCAGCGGATGGACGTCGAGATGCGTCGCGTCAGAGGGCGAAAAAGCGAGATCAGGCTCGTCGAGCAGCGTGAAGGGCGGCAACTTCGACACTAGCGCAGGGTTAGCCATCACCTGCTCCTGTTGAAATAAGCGTGATGATGACCAGCGCGGCTCCAGCCTGTGTACCGGGACAACTCGAACACCGCGTCGATTCCGGTGCCATCTTCCAGTCCAACCGTACGGACCGGCTCGCGGCCGCCAGTCAGAAGCTGCGACCAGGCATCAATGATCGCGGCCCAATTCTTATTGTAGCGTTGAGCCCAGCGCTCCCGCCGCCAGTCGCCTGCTGGGTCGCCGCCGCGTTCTAAACGCGCGGCGATCGGGTCGGTATCGGCGGGCTCGTCCGGAGCGCTCGCACCAGGAGCGTCAGGTCTCGGAATCTGGACGAACGTATAGGGCTCAAACCCGCACCACCACCGATTGTCGACCTGCTCGAGCTTGACGGTGATGCCTTCTTGGAACGGAAATCCGAGCTTGGGCACCTTACCTGTGAGTGCACTCCCATATGAGTCCCGCAGCTTTTTCAGGGTCTGCTCGTCGCGCCGGATCCGGTCCGCATCGTCGCCGTCACGGGGTGTTGCGACATCGATTGAATGCCCCGCACGCCTAAGGCGCGGGATGAGAGGGCGGCGTCGCGTGAGCGCGCGGACCAGTGCGTCGTACAAAAGGCCTAGCGCCCAACTGTCCGTTGCCGGGTCCAAGGCGATCTCACCGGCGAGTCTGGCTCCGAGAGGGGAAAGAGCTGCCAGCACTTCCTGGTCTTTGCCGAACACCGCCAGTTCGCGTCCCATCGCGGCGACCGTGGCCCGACACTTCTTTTCCTTGAGGAGCGCTCTAACCTCGGGCGAGGAGGTGGCCGAGGTGAGCATCATGCGCCGGGCGGTGTTCGGCATCTTCTCAATGAGCAGGGCCGAGTAACGAAGCACCGGGAACGTCCGGGCTTCAATGGTTGGGATTTGGACCGGCACAAGGCGCGGGGTTGGTCTGCCCTCCATTACCCAGTCATAGAGCTGCGGCGGTAGGTCCGCGATCTTGACGACGTCGGCCGCCAGTTCATCAAAGGTTGCGCATTCGACGACCGCTACGTCGACGCCGAGGCTCCGCGCACGGGTCAGTAACGCGGTGACGGAAGGGAGCAGGCGCGTCGCCGAGGATGCGAGCCAGTAGAGCCCGTTCGGGAACGGAGACGGCCCGTCGAGAACTGTATTCAACGCTTCCATGATCGAAGCGTCGCGGCCGCTATAGCCTACGAACAGCATGCCGTAGCGCTTGCCGGCCTCGACCAGCACGTGGCGCATGCGCTCGTCCTGCGCCTCTAGTTCAGAGCCGGTATTTTTGATTGCGATCGACTGATAGTCGCCATGAAGCTTAGCGATGAGCGGCCAGTCGGACTCGTTGAGACATCGCATGGCGCGATCCGCAGAGTCGATCGCCGCGACCGTTGGGCGAACCTGATCGGCGACCGGAAGGCGAGCGTTGGCCGTTACCGTCGCGTCTTCGACCAGAGGATCGAAGTTGGTCGTAAACACGCAGTCGGCCATCCCGGCGGCGATTAGGCCCGCGAGCACCTTGTGCCCAAAGCAAGGTGTGCCCTTCGCGATAGCGTCTTCGATATATTGACGGCGGTGCCTGGCCTGGGGGTAGACCGCCTCAAAGGCCGCCGCATATTCGGTGGGATCGCCGTCAGGCGGCAGTATCGCGGATTGGCGGAAATAGGCGTCTATGCGTTCAATCCAGATCGGATCGACCGTATCGATCTCGCGCTTAGACAGTTTGTTCTCGTGACAGAAAATCTGCGCCTTGAAATCGCGGATCATCGCATAGCCCGTTGGAATTCCCGATGACGCGGACGCTCCGGCCCCCAGAAACCAGCCCACCAAATTCGGCCTAAGTGCGAACGCGGTGGCGAATTGAACGGCGGACAGTGTTGGGACGGACGTTATGGTCTTGTTCCTTTAATCCGTGTCAGGCGAGCGCCACCTTTTGAGGTGGCAGATCGGCTGTAAAGTCAAAACATCCGACCGCGGCTGACCTCCTCTTCATGTGAGGCTGGGCTTCGCGTCCATTGGATGCGGCGATATGCAAGAAGTAAACAGGCGTCTTCAATGGTGGATGACAGGTTGGCACGCTTTCGTACATAGGATGGCTAACGGACTGACGCACTGCCGGTGGCGTTGGTGTAACTCGTTCTAAGGACGGACTGACATGCAGCGCCTGTTTCCTACGTTGGACCTCGCTGCCCAAGAATATGTACTCGTTCAGGCTTGGAAGAAGTCAGCATCTTACATTCGGCACCATAATTGGTTCTCTGATACGCTGGAGCTAGATCGCGCCGCCGCAAACCTTCCAGAATTCTTGTCCGTGTTATCGGAGAAGATGCGCTCGGGTTCCTTTGAGACCAGTGGGCTCAAGCTTGTTCCAGCTCCCAAAAGTCAACGCTGGCACGTTGATAGCGCGGGCCTCTGGCAACCTCAGAAGACCGGGGCAGCAAAGATCCGCCCTCTCGCTCATGTATCGCTTTCTGACCAGGTCGCCGCCACCGCCGTGCTGCTTTGCTTAAGCGAAAGGGTCGAGACCATCCAAGGCGATCCACGCCGTGAATATCGATCGCCAGCCGGAAGACGATCGGTTATGTCATATGGCAACAGGCTATTCTGCGATCCGATGGAGTCGGGCCACCTACTAGTTCATCGTTGGGGATCGTCGAAACTATATCGCGCCTTCTTTCAGGACTATCGCGTATTCCTCAATCGACCCGAAACCGTAGCGGCAAGCCTGACGGACAAGGATCAGTCAGTACTCATCGTCCAGACCGACCTGAAGCAATTCTATGATCGCGTCACGCCCGAGGCGCTGCACGCAAAAATTCGGCAACTTCAGCAACCAGGCGATGACGAGGCATTCTTCGAGCTCGCCAGGACCATCCTTGATTGGGGTTGGAGCGAAGCGGATCAGAAACAGGTATCCCGCTATAAGCAGCAAGCCGGCATACCCCAGTTCGAGAGAGTCGCGCTGCCGCAGGGTCTTGTAGCCGCGGGGTTCTTCTCAAACATTGTTATGCTCGATTTCGATGCAGCGGTCCTTTCCGCGTTCGAACGAGAGATCGCGGCCGGCGTGTGGCTTCGCGACGCCTGTCGATATGTGGATGACATCAGGCTTACGATTTCGACGGCAGCGGGGGTCACACCAGCAGACGCGCAAGAGCGCGTCATGGAGTGGCTAGGCAACCTTCTCGACCAGGACATCACGGGTCTTGAAGTCGCACCCGATAAAACGACGACCGCATCCTTCGGTGGCGAGGAACAGCCACTGGTGCGCCAATCCAGGAAGATGGAGCGGATCCAGAGCGCGATATCAGGCGGCTTCGATGCCAGTGGCGGCGAGGAAGTCATCCAGGCGATCGAGGCACTGGTTCGCTCTCAAGCCAGCTTGAACGGATCAGACGCATTCCGGCCGGAGGCATTGAAGGCTGTTCCCGACGTGAAGGACGAGACAATCGGGCGATTTGCAGCCGGTCGCTTTCGGACGACCTTCCGCTCGCTGCGGCCGCTGCTGGATGATCGCCCCTTCAAGGACCCGGTTGATGTTGGAGACGAAACCTACAGGCGCACTCGCCTCTCTCAGGCGGAACTGGACGACGAAGCGCATGCATTCGCCCTAATGCTCATCGACCGATGGATCACCGATCCGTCCAACGTCCGTCTCCTGAGGATTGCCTTGGATCTTTGGCCATCGCCACAGATACTATCGGAAATCCTGAAGCTGTTCGAGCCCTACCTTGCTGGTGATATCGGTGCCTTTGCACCGCGCCGCATCGCTTATTACTGCTTGGCTGAGATACTACGTGCGGGCGCGACGGAAACGGGCTTTATCGAAGACCCGGAATGCGTTCCCGCGAACGTCAACCTGCCGGGCTATCGACAGATCTTGCTAAAATGCGCAGTCCGCATCGTCGAAGGGAAAGCCCGCAACGCCCCTTGGTATGTCGTGCAGCAGGCCCTTCTCTTCATTACTGTGCACGATCCTGCGCTGGCGAGACCGCCTAGGCTTCCGAGGGCTAATGTCACCTATTGGCGGATGATCGCATTCCTCCAGGGTGACCATTCAAGGTTTGCAGATCGGGACTTCGCGATAACGGCGGTCGTCGCTCGCCGATCTTTCCTCTCGAAAGAGCGCGCCATCGACTTGATCCGCATGTCCCTCACGCCGGGACGGTTTAGTGAAATCGCCGCTCGCGACATCGAATTTGCGCGCGACGTCTATCGGGCCGTCGAGCAAGAGGTCACCGTCGGACCTGGCATTGCGGAGGACCTAGGTATCACTGCCTGGTCCAGCGGGGCGGGTATGCAGTCGCTACAACAATATGTCCATGATCATGGGCCGCTCAATGTACTGCGAAACGAACTGGGTGTCCTGAGCTTCGCTGAGAAATTCCTCGAGGAGGCCAAGCGAGGTGCAATTCCTTCAGTGGTCACGCCCTCCACGATACAGGTTTCACTAGAAGGCGTCGGTAACTACGCCGTTGTGAAAGCGATCTCAATCCGCTCGGCTGAGACCACCAAAACGTACAGGTCGATTTACGCGGCGCCGACATGGGCAGACGAGACGCAGCACTGGCGGTTCCAGTTAGGTTATCTGCTTCGCTTCATACTAACGGCGCGGGTCGATTTCAGCCTTCCGGTCCGCCGTCCGTCTTGGAAGGAAGCACAGCCACTTTATCGCCCGACGCGCGGTCATTGGTTTCAGCGTCAGTACGGCTTCTACAATGGCCATGAGGCCTTCGGCGACGATTGGCTTCCAATCTCGCAATTTACCCAGGACCTTTTATTTTCGCTGCTTATCTGGCCTGGGTGCCGGCACAGTCAGGACGATGGAGATAAGCTTTCGCTGGAAACGACCCTTGCTAACGTCGCGGCGGCGGTTGCCAGCGCGCACGACGCCATAGGATCCGCGACTGGGCTCCTAATGATCAAGGTCGCCGCCCCAATCCCAGGTACGCGGAAGAAGGATCGGCCGCTTCGGGCCTGCGTTGTCCAGTCGATCATGCCCGAAGAGGCCGATTTCTCTGCTAGCGACCTCGAGATGCTCCACCCAAGTCTTCGGCGCAAGCACCGCAAGCACCTGTCAACTGCGCTCGCCGCGGTCGAAAAAATGCTCGACCTGCGAGAAACGCATAAGCCCGACAATAAGCGCCTGGACTGGCTGATCCTACCAGAACTGTCGGTTCACCCAGCTGACGTCGCCACGCATCTCGTGCCATTCGCGCGTGCATTCAAAACTGCGATCTTGGCTGGAATGGTCTATGAGCATGTCGTACCTGGGCAGCCGCTCGTCAATTCGGCCTTGTGGGTCATCCCTAGGATGGTCGAGGGACAGGGACTACAAACGATCATCCGAAGGCAAGGGAAACAACATCTCTCGCCAGTTGAGCAGCCGTTCAATGTCCCCACGGAAAAGATTATCGGTTTTCGACCATGCCAGTGGCTCGTGGGGTATGAGTGGTCGCCTGACGCCGCGAAGGATCCGTTATGGCTGACCGGGTCGGTCTGCTACGATGCCACAGATTTGAAGCTCGCCAGCGATCTGCGTGATATTTCGGATGTGTTCGCCATCCCCGCACTCAACCGCGATGTCGGGACTTTCGATCAAATGGCCCAGGCGCTGCACTACCATATGTTTCAGCTTGTGCTTGTCGCCAATAACGGAGCCTTTGGCGGAAGCAATGCGCACATGCCGAAGGGCGGCCCGCACAAGCGGCAGGTCTTCCACACACATGGGCAACCGCAAGCGACAATTTCGTTTTTCGAGATCGACGATATCGAAGATATGAAATCGCGGCGGCAGCATGGCCTCTCCAGCAGTTTCGACTGGAAATACCCCCCGGCTGGTTGCTGATGAGGAGCAGGCGGGTCTCGCTGCTCCCCTCCGAACCCATGGTAACGCTGGCGGGTCGGGCCGCAATGGCGTGGCCGTTGAGATATCAACAGCTATAACAAAGAGGCTCTCAGTGAACGGAATGAAGGGCGTTTGCTCTGCGATTGCGGTTCGGACCCATCTGAACGTTGGGCAGCTAACCACGATATCGCTCCTGAATCCGGACAGTCGCCAAGGTCCGCATTCTCGGCCAGAAAAAAGGCCGATCAAAAGACCGGCCTTGAAAGTTTGGGAGAGGATGCCTGAAAGGCCCGTCTCCTCTGGGCTTGGAAGTCTGATGCTGCAAGTGCGAACGACGGAAATACGATTGCGCTTTCTGCAATTGCGGGCTTCAATCCGACCTCGGACTGCCGTGACAGGCCCAATGATCGTACAACTTCGCTATGGAATTCTCTTCACTTTCGAGGGTTGGTAGCCTCGAACAGCCGCATTCGCGATTGCAGCAAACACGGCATCGACGATCTTGCGCGCATCTGTGTTGCTCAGGCCGTGGCTGGCAGCAACTGCTTCGGCAAGTTCACATGCGTTCATCGCTCATGGTCCTCCATCGCGATTAATGCCTGATTACTGCGGGTGGTTCGGCTGATCCAGACGCGCGGTATCACCCCGCCATCTGCGTCTGTGGCAGAGAGGGGAGGGGGCCTTGGTGCAGCGAGCCTTGCGGGACCGGTAGTCGGAGCATCGCGGCTCGCTACTCAGGAGCCAGTCCATGATTTCACAGATCCCGTTGAGCAAACTCGGCCCATCGCCGCGCAACGTCCGCAAACATTCGGATTCCGCAGCGGATGCAGAGCTCAAGGCGAGCATCGCGTCCGTTGGCTTGCTGCAGAACCTGCTGGTTCGGCCTGCGGCCAAGGGGCGCTACACCGTCGAGGCCGGCGAACGCCGCCGCCAGGCGCTGATGGCGCTCGCTGACGACAAGGTTCTGCCCCGCGACCATCCGGTTTCGTGTCTGGTGCTCGGATCGTCGGGCGCCGACGCGGTGGAAGCCAGCCTCGCCGAGAATTTCCATCGGTTGAACATGAACCCGGCCGATGAAGCGCAGGCCTTTGCCACGCTGATTGCCGAAGGGGCGAGCACCGAGGACGTCGCCCGACGTTTCGGGCTGACGGTACGGTTCGTCGAAGGACGGCTGCGGCTGGCAAACCTCGCACCGGTTGTCTTTGCGGCGCTTGCCGCAGGGGACATCACGCTGGATCTGGCCAAGGCCTACGGTGCCACGTCCGATTGTGAAATCCAGACCCGCGTCTTCGAGCAGATCTCGACCGCGTACTATGCGCCCAATGCCGCCAGTATCCGCCGCATGGTGCTGTCCGAGACGGTACGCGGCAATGATCCACGCGCGCGCCTGGTGGGACGTGAGGCCTACGAAGCGGCAGGCGGCCGGGTCGAGCGCGAACTGTTCGACGATGAGGACAGCGAAGCCTGGCTGGACGTTGCCTTGCTCGAGCAGCTGGCCGCTGCGCGCATGGACGCGCATGCCACTGCTCTTGCCGCCGAACAGGGTCTGGCCTGGGTTCGCCCCACGCTTGAGTCCTATGCGAGCCATGACATGGTCCAAGGTCTTGCACAGCTGGCCACCGAGCCGGCTCCCATGTCCGACGACGTAGCCAAGCGGCTCGAGGCGCTCGACGCCGCCTACGATGAACAAGCTGCGGTGCTCGAAGATGAAGACAGCGACGACGATGCTATCACGGCGGCCGAAGCCGAACTCGATCGTATCGAGCAGGAGAGCCGTTCGATCCGCGATCGCCCGCAAGTGTTGGCGCCGCATCTTCGTGCCCAGGCAGGCATGATCCTGACGCTGGGACGCGATGGCGCGCCGGTACTTCAGCCGGTCTATTACACCGAACGCAGCGCGGAGTCCGCGAGCACGGCGGATGACAGCCTTGAACCCGTCTGCGAAACTACTGGCAACACGGCACGGCGGTCGGTCATGTCCAAGCGGCTGGTGGATGAACTTGCCATGCAACGCCGTGATGTGCTCGCGCTCCATGTGGCCTCCGATCCCGGCCTCGCGCTGGACGTGCTGGTATTCGTGTTGGCGGATGTCGAGAGCAGCGACTGGCATAGCCGGTCGCCGTCGACACTGCGGGGCGGTGCTCCCAATGGTCCGATCATCGGCTTTGAACCGGCCGATGCGCCTGCGACCGCTGCGCTTGCCGAATTGCGCACCAGCCTCGATGAGACCTGGCGATCGGGCGAGACCATGGCTGCCCGGTTCGAGCTGTTCCGCGCGCTGGGTGACGAAGCCCGCGCTGGCTGGCTTGGCCTGATGATTGGCCGCACGCTCGAGGCGAGCCTCAATCTCGACGGTGACCGGCGCATCGCCTTTCTCGATCACCTGGGTGGTCTGGTCGGCATCGACATCGCGCGCTGGTGGCGTCCGACGGCGGCGAACTATTTCGACCGGGTGTCCAAACAGGTCATCCTCGATGCACTGAGCGATATCGGCGGCCTCGAACTTTCGAGCCGGTTTGCGTCGGTCAAGAAGCGAGACCTGGCGATGTCGGCCGAGCGCGTCTTTGCGGGGTCTGCCATCACCGAGGCCGATGTGCGGGAGCGTGCCTTGGCCTGGGTGCCCGGGGTCATGCGCTTTGCTCCGATCGACTCCGACGACGGCGATGATTCCGAGACCGACCCGGTGCCTGAAATCGGCACGCAAATCGCGGAGATGGATGGCGATGAGGTGCGTGCGCCCGAAAGCCGCGCGGCCTGACCCTCTACACCATGCCGACGGAAGCGTTCTCTTCCCCGTGTGGGCAGGGATCGCTTCTGTGTAGGATCATGCAACTGGAAAATGGTGGGCCCGGCAGGACTCGAACCCGCAACCTAGCCGTTATGAGCAGCCAGCTCTAACCATTGAGCTACAGGCCCCACCCTGGTGCGGACGGCGGGACTCGAACCCGCACGGGCAAAGCCCAGAGGATTTTAAGTCCTCGGCGTCTACCTTTCCGCCACGTCCGCCGCGCGTGCCGCTTAGCAGCAATCATCCGATCGTGTTAGCGCTCTTTTGCTTGAAATTGTCCGAATCTGGACTATATCCAGATCAGGAGAAAAGCCGATGGCGCAACCTGATATCGCAGCCAGTGCAACCGCGGGAGCAAATGGTCTCGATCTCTCCCGCTTTGCGCCTGCCAATCGGCGCCGGTTGAGCGCGCCGGGGCTGCGCACGTTCCTGGCAATTGCCGATCTCTGGGGCCTCAATGAGGAGCAGCGTCGGCTGATCCTCGGCTACCCCTCGCGCTCGACCTATCACAGCTGGTGCAAGCAGGCGCGTGAGCATGGTTCCTTCATGCTGGATGTCGATGTCCTGACGCGCATTTCCGCGGTGCTTGGCATTCATCAGGCTTTGGGCGTGCTGTTTGCCGACGAGCACGATGGCGTGGCCTGGCTCCGCCAGCCCCATGACGCGCCTGTATTCGGCGGGCATCCGCCACTCGATCTGGTCGTGAACGGGACGCAGGAAGGCCTGATGATGGTACGACGCTTCCTCGATGCGGCGCGTGGCGGCCTCTATATGCCGCCGAACGCCGCAGACGCGGATTTTGCGCCCTACGAAGACGCCGAAATCATCTTCCAGTGATCATACGGTATTCGGCAGCGCCCCGGCCCAGCTTCCGGTTGGTCCCATCACGCTATCCCCCGATTGGTCTGTTCGACACGGTCTCGACTGCCGCGGATGCCGAAGCGGTCATGGACCTCGCCGGGTGGACAAACGACAGGCTCGTTTCGGAACGGCTCAATCGGCTGCCGCGCGAGCAATGGGTCTATGGTCGCCCGAATGCCAGCGTCGTGATGGCGAGCTATCTGCACGTTGCCCCAAGCGGCATGCGGTTCAACGGACCGGATCTCGGCGCCTGGTACGCCTCATCCGAAATCGCGACAGCGGCGGCCGAGGTCGCGCATCATCTGCGGCGAGAGGCGGTTGCGCGCAAGGTCGCCGGAATGACGCGGGTCTACCGGACTTACGCGGCGACGCTGCTGGGCGACTATCGCGACCTTCGCAACCTGCAGGTCGATCATCCCGACCTTTACAGCCGTCCAAGTTACGATGCTGGTCAGATCTTTGGCGAGAGCATCCGCCAGGAGGGAGGTGCGGGCATTCTCTTTGACAGCCTGCGGCGACGGCAAGGGTGCAACATCGTTGCGTATCGTCCGACCAACATAATCGACGTCGTCCAGGCCGACCACTACGAGGTCAGTGTCGAAGCATGCGGGCGAACCATTCAGGTCAAGCGCCTCACGGTGTAGGCAAGCGGAATCCCGTCGGCCACCGGCAATCATGGTGGCTCGCCTGGATGCGATTGATATCGGTCCTGAGGGAAAAGGAGAGGGGGATCGCCTGTGGCGAGCTGGACCGCGTGTCTGCCAGTCCGCTCGGTCAGGAGGCGAACCATGGCGATGCCCGTTTCGCGCCAGTCCCAGGAAAGCCCTGCGGCGCGCATCACCCGAGAAATCATCACCCGACTTGAAGCCGGCACCCGGCCATGGGTCCGGCCCTGGCGGGGAACGCGCACGTCCCGTCCCTTGCGCGCCTGCGGCATCCCCTATCGCGGCCTGAACGTGTTCTGGCTCTGGCTCATGGCGGATATCTGCGGGTTCAACTCGCCCTTCTGGATGACGTACAATCAGGCGGCGCAGCTTGGAGGGCAGGTCCGCAAGGGTGAGAAGTCCACCATCGCGATCTTCTACAAGAGCTACGCCAAGGAGGTCGAAGCGCCCGATACGGGCGAGCGCACGAGCGAGGCGCGCCGTGTGCTCAAGGCCTACGCAATCTTCAGCGCCGACCAGGTGGATGGATTGCCTGAGCGGTATTACCCCGCGCCTGAGATCACCCCCGTTGAACCCGCAGGGCGCCAGGCCGATCTTGATGCCTTCTTCGCCGCCATCCCGGCACAAGTGCGTCACCACGGCGATGAAGCCTATTACGAGCCGGTTGCCGATCGCATCACCATGCCGTCGCCGACGCTGTTTACGGGCTTCGACCACTATTACGCCACGCTTGCGCACGAGCTGTCGCATAATGCCGTAACCCGGATTATGCCGCACGGTGTCGTAGGATCTCGAGTTTCCGCGATCTGGTGAAGCGCGACTTCGGCATATTCCCGGTTCCTCAGAGGCAATTCGCTGGAGTGAGAAAACGTTCAGCGCAACTGACGCGGCACGCTCACTTCTTCCGCATCCTGCGTGGCCTCGTGCACTTCCTCCCTGATGATCTTTTGCGTGATTTCATCCAGATGCGAGGTCAGGGCTCCGCTCAATTCCTCAAACTCCGGCCATAGCGTTATCTGAACGAAGCTGGCTGGCGCGCGAACGATCACTGTCTGACGATGCATGCGCGTATAGCGAAATGGCTTGACGCCATAGCGGCGGCACAAAGCGATGAAGAGCTGTCGTGACCAAGGGTCAGGAATTGAAAACTTGAACTCCTCGGCACGTTCCTTCTTGCTTGCCGCCGCGAACTGTCGGCGGATGCGTTCTGCAGCTGCACCTGCCGCAGCTTGCTCGCCTGCGGTTGTGGCACCTGCATAGAGCGCTTCGATCTTGCGCAGCTTTTCGCGTAGGCGTTCCTCGGACATTGGATCAATGCACCGTCGGCTTCTCAGTGAGGATGACGTCAAGCATCTGCCGCCTTGCACGAGTGCAAGCCAACACGGTCTCATGAATTTCGGCTTCCATGATTTTGGTCAGTTCGCGCAGGTGCTTGAATGTCGTCTCGAGCTGGGTACGATCATCGACATCGGGGTCACGTCCCACGAGTTCGCAGATGCCGCCCATCATCGCGCGCAGCTCGGCCAGATGGGCGATCGCGCCATGAGCACGTTCGGGCAGATCGATGATATCCTGACCGTTGAACAGACCTTCGATAAAGCCGTCCAGTTCCTCAAGACGTATCAGCCCGTAGTGCCCGAGATTGGCGGCAGTAGGATCCATAGATACGCGGGTCAGCCTGAATGGGTGGCTGCGCTTCTGGTGCTGAGTCAGGCCATTCCAAAGGCCATCGATCAGAGCTCCGATCAGTTCGTTAGCTTCGTCCATGTTATGGGATGGACGCCTCCCGTCTTCCGGGCACCATAGGTGTCCAACCAAA
>NZ_LSIA01000110.1:0-5530 GCF_001556015.1 Novosphingobium sp. CCH12-A3
TTTCCAGCGCCTTGGGAACCCCCTGCGATTCTATCCGGTCGGATTATGCTCTAGGACCAGAATCTGTCGTTCCAGTGTGGTTCCAAGAGCGTCATTGCCGCGCGCTAAGATGGCCGAGATAGTCGATCCTGCTTGATGTCTGGCCTGCGCACAGGGCATTTCGGGCCAACATCCTGCCCTGCATTCCATGGCGGCCGATCATGCACGGCAGCATCAAGATCTTAGTCCCACGACGCTTCTCCTTCGGCCAAAAACGGCCATAGGAAGAATGCCAGATTCCATTCGAGATATTCAGGCGCTCGCGGAGGTCTGGCCAAGCCGTAGCGGCGACCGCCTTCATGCACTCATTATGAATGCGGCCCCCGGCACAACGACATCGCAGAGGACGTTGCCTGCAGATGCGTCGATCGAGGAAACTATCCCATCCTTTTCGTGAGCGACCACAAGGTGCTTGTTCACTCTCGCGAAATGGCGTGGCGATTGGCCACCACTGGCAAAGCAAGCAACTTGGTGCAGCGCTCCTTGCATCACTCGGAACGCCACCAAAGTGTCGGCTCCGCGATTGCTTGTCCAAACCAGTTGATCTTCAACCAACAGATGCCCACCGAGATTGTCGGGCTTGTTCGACGGGTCAGTTCGCAAGGAGTCCATTGGCATAAAGGTGGCCTCCGTCTTGCAGAGTGCCGTCAGACTACTGGACAGTTCACCGTTGACCAAGATTTCGTTTCCCAACGCCATGAGGTGTCGCGGTCCAAATCCGGGCGGTGCGCAAAACATCTCGCGCTTGTCGTGAATTTCGCCTCCATTACCGACCGAGGCTGCAAATACCCGGTCAAGGCCGAGATCAGTGAAATAGAGCGTACTTCCTTCTTCCGCAAAGCGTGCGCAATGGATATGAGGACCAGCTTGCCGATCGGGATCAGGCCCATTGCCGCTGTTTTGCAGAACCCCGCTACAGCGCAACGGCGCCCCCGTCACAGGGTCGAGCGCGATGACGGCCACGGAACCGCTGTCGTAATTTGCCACGGCAAGAAGTGAGCGGTCCGGTGAGATGTCGAGAAAGCACGGTGCGGCACCGCCAGTCGAGGCGCTCCCCAAGAGCACCCATCGCTCGTCTTCCAGAAGCCAACCGGAGACTTGCCCGTCCTCTTGCTCGCAGACGAACCAGGCAGTCTGCAGGTCAGCACACCACAAGCCGTAACTTGCATCGACGATGCGCGGCTCCGCCCCTTCGATTTCGATCCTTCCGGCTTCGTCGATCGTCGCCGAGATCAGACCTTCTCCACCGTTGGCACTGTAGGTGCCGATCCAGAAACGGTGCTTCATCATAATACCCCCGGCAGCCTTACGACTTAAACTTCTGAATCTAAAGACGTTCCCTGAACAAGCAGCGTCGCTCGCGGCGAAAGCGCGCTTCGGCGCAGGTCAGGAAATGCCGCTTGAATGGCAGCGCCTCCAGATGAGCGAGATACAGCTGATCCAGTGCCAGCTTTGCCTGGTGGCACCCCGACAAGGAGCAGGGGCAGGTGCTGGAATTGCCCGGCAAGGGCAAGCTGGACGCTACGCGCCTGACTACCCATCGCTATCCGCCGGACCGGATCAACGAAGCATTCCACTGCGCAAACGACAAAGCGCGGACCGGCGCAGTGTTCATTGCAGTCGAAATGTAGCTGCTCAGCCCAAGGCAATGTCGAGGAAGCACATTACCACAAGACCACAGGCAAAGGCTGAAACCGGTCGGCGGAACCAATCGATGTGCAGTCTCGCTGACGCAGCGTTCCGCGCAATGTCTGGCATGATCTGCCCGCAGACAATCAGGAGCATGGCGCCGGCAGCAAGCGCGAGGCCCCAAGGCAGCAGGTCCTGCGCAACCGTGACCAGAACAGCCGCAGCCGTCCCGGCGATTGGTTCCACCGCGCCGGAGAGAGCGCCCCCTACAAAGGCACGCCCGCGCGACATGCCAGCCGCGACAAGCGCGCAAGCCACGGCAAGTCCCTCGGGAAGATTCTGCGTGCCGATCGCAACTGCGGTCGACAGGCCGCGAACAGTGTCTCCTTCTGAATATGCCATGCCGACGGCCGCGCCTTCCGGGATATTGTGAAGCGTGATGGCCAGGACGAGCAGCCAGACGGACTTTGGCCCCGCCAGACCGGCGGTTGCTCGATCGCTACTGCGCGCATCTTCGCAATTGAAGACCGCTTCGGGTACCGGCAGAACCGCCCCGAGCAGCGCCATGAAAAGTGCTCCACCAAGCGTGGCCGACAGGACGAGAAGCAGGGCAGACGTCGGCGAAAAGCCCTGCTCCTGCGCCGCCGCGATACCGGGCAGGATCAGCGAGAACACGGACGCCGCCAGCATGATGCCCCCCGCAAAGGCGAGGAGCGCCAACTGGCCACGATCCGACAGGCGTCGGATTCCCAGAACCGGCAATGCCCCGACAGCCGTGGCCAGGCCTGTGCCAAGGCTGGCCATCATTCCGGAAACAATGGCGGGCTCAGGCATCATGTACGAGGCCTAATGACTTGCCGTCTCACCCGAACTTCGCAGCGCCAGATATCGCTGCACAACCAGAGGCAACGTCTCATCGAGGAAGGTGACCATGGCCTGCTCCTCACGCAGGGTTTCCTCAAGCAGCGGCAGGGCTGTTTTAAAACCGCCCTGTTCGGCCATGACAATGAGCGCCTTGTAGCTCGCAACCTCGAAAGCCTCGAAAGCGGCATTGGCAAAGCAGTTCTTGAGAATTTCATCGGGCGCCAGCGCATGCATCATCGCAGCGACATTGCCGCCCAACTTCATCGTCGCGTCCTTGAATGCGCTCGCACTTTCCCCGAGTCCATCGAGGATCGTCTCGAGCCGCTGGATCTGACGCTCGGTCTCGCCACGATGGCTCCGCAGCCGCACTTCGACATCGGCATAATGGGCCAGCCGCTCGATCTGTCGATCGAGCAAGCTCAAGGCTTCTTCCTCCAGAGCGTGGGCATTGCGCAGCCCGACGACGAACGTGTGGCGGATGGCTTCTTGCTGTCCGGTCACGTCAGTTTCCGATCCTCGGAGCGGCAGAGAGGGGGCAACATCGTCCAGTCGATCCCATTGCGGCCCGCTGGCAAGTTAGCCCTGCCTTGGTATCCTGGACAAGCCGGCGAAGGCAGGTGCTACTGCTTGCTGCCGGACGGAACTTTGCGCGCCGTCAGCGCTTGTTGGTTGACAGTTCCAACATGAGGCAGGCCGGAAATGCGCTCAGCATCGATTGTAATTGCCTGCAGCCTCGTGATTGCCTGCAGCGAGAACAAAGCTCCTACTGTGATCGATGGCAGCAGCGAGGCCTCGTTCGAAAGCACTCTTGCAGCCGCCCGGCGCGATGTTGGACCGAAGGATCGCATCAAGCTTGAGGCTGCAATCCGCGAATTTCAGGCGCAGATGTTCGCAAAAGCCGATAACCGTCAGGAATACCAGAGACTGGTGAGGGAAGGCATGGACGGACTGACGGCGCCAGGCATCGTCAGGCAGTTCGACAAGGACGTTGACCGTGTAAGCGGACAGGCAGCGGATGCTGTGTTTGATGCGAAGCGCGCCATAAAGGATCTTTAAAGCAGCGTCGTTTAGCTTTGGCTCAAAACACGGTTTAAGAAAGGTTGCTTTCTAAGTCTACCGCGGACCGCCCTCAGCGGCGAGGATGTCAGTATCGAAAGCAGGCATCAACATGCTGACCCAGTCAGTTGCGACCGCATTTGGCCGTAAGAACATCCGCTGCAATGCTGTGGCTGCCTCGATGGTCCTGACCCCGCTTCTCAAGAGTTTTATCCCGGAACCGCTGCTCAAACTCAACGAGGATGCGACTCTGACGCCGTTGCTCGGAACGCCGGAGGATATTGCCCGTATAATGACCTTTCTTGCGTCAGACGATGCTCGTTGTCTGACAGGCCAGAGCATCCAGGCTGACGGCGGAACCACTGCACTTGCCCACATACGCGGCAGCAAGAGAGTTTTTCGGCGACACCTGAGAGATTGCCGACCGCTGCGGTTAATGCAGGGGCGGCGGCCGGCACGGCTGGTTCACAGTTGCGTTACGCGAGCAGCGGAAGTGACCTGGGCGCTCAAAAATCCTTTCGCTATCGTTTGCGAATTCCGAGCAATGCCCCGCGCTTTCCCTGGACTCGCGGGATTGATCCTGCGCGCTTCTGAGCGGTCCAAAATCGTTGTTCTTTTAAAGGACTTGGGGCGCGAGAACCCTAGATCACGGCAGGCGGTATAGGGGCTAACCTTGGAAAAGATGCTCCTACAGGAGGCCGCGCAAGGTATTTACTGAGCCCGCCCCTCGGCGAAGCTGCATTGATCACTTTGTGCGCCCATGCCATGTAGGAGCTACAGTACTGCCGCGTGCTTGGGGGTCAGCGATAGACGCAGCGGGTCGTGTCCCTCGCGGTGATGTAAGAGGGTTCCCTGAGAGGTTGGCCACCGTCAATCTGCAAGTGAAACTCGATACCGTTTGAATCCCACCACGAGATACTTTATCCCAATTTTTCAATGACTTATAAAGTTTTTTAGCGGAGGTGCGAGTTCATCAAGCTCCCTGACGCGGCGATTGCCGTTCCGATAGCGCGTCATCGAGTGAACGCTTGCGCTCTCGGCATCCAACTGCGAGCGTTGTCCCATGATCGAGCTTCAAACCATAGCGGAGGCGATCCCCCTTCCCGCAACGCCTTAAGGTTGGTTCGACTACGGGTACACCGCGCTGGCGGACGGGCGACTGGCACTCATTCGCACTCGGAAGGATGTTCATAGCGAGCACATGCGGTGGTGGGAGGCCGCAAAGGGTGGCTGGCGGTCGCCGAAATACCCCAAGGTCTGGCACGACGACATGCGTCTGTCGATCTTCGACGGAAGCACGGAGTCCAATGTGGCGGTGATGCCATCGGGCGCGCATCCTATCGTTGATCGGATGCCTGACGGTCGATGGCTGGTTGCAGGCTCTCGCGCCGACAGGGGAGAGAAAAACGGCGTGATCTATTCTGCGGATGGGCGGAAAGAGTCGGAGATGATCCTCGGCGACGGGATCGAAACCTTGCTATGCGCCTCTGACGCGACGATCTGGGTTGGCTATTTCGACGAAGGCGTATTCGGCGGAGAGAACAAAGATGGAAGCTGGCCTGTGTCATCGGGTGGTCTTGTTCAGTTTGACGCCACTGGCCGTGTTCTATGGTCATTCAACGAGCAGCATCGCGATGAGGGCGGGATTGACGACATTTACGCTATGACGCTCGTCGGCGATGAAATCTGGGCCTGTTATTACTCGGGCTTTCCTATCGTTCGGATCAGCGGAGGTAGGCCGGTGTTCTGGTCGAACAGCGTCGCCGGAGCAAAGGCCATTGCCGTGAAGGACGATATCGTGATGCTGGGCGGCGGCTACAGCGACGATGCCAAACGCATCACGCTCGTTAAGCTCGATGGGAAATCAAGTCGCGAGCTTGGTAGCTTGTCGTCCGTGAACAAAGCGAAGTTCGTTTCGGTGCCGGGTAGACCGGGTCTGTCA
>NZ_LSIA01000111.1:0-23677 GCF_001556015.1 Novosphingobium sp. CCH12-A3
CGCGACCTCCGGCGTGACAGGCCGGCACTCTAACCAACTGAGCTACACCCGCGTAACGTCAAAAGAGTGCCGCGAAGGCACCGTACCAAGTGGTGGCGCGAGTGACGGGGCTCGAACCCGCGACCTCCGGCGTGACAGGCCGGCACTCTAACCAACTGAGCTACACCCGCGTACCTCTTGGAAGCCGCGCCTCTATGGCAGGCCGTGTGGGCTGTCAACGGGCTTGAAAGCGGGAATTTTTCCACAACGGAGCGCCGCGTTGCGCACAAAGAAAAAGGCGCCCGGAGGCGCCTTCTTCATCATCCCAATGGCGCGAGTGACGGGGCTCGAACCCGCGACCTCCGGCGTGACAGGCCGGCACTCTAACCAACTGAGCTACACCCGCTCGCCGTTGGGAGCGCCGCCTCTATGGCAGCTTTTGCAGGCTGTCAACGCTCAACCACGAGCATTTGGCCTCGATCGACATTTTCTTCTCGCTGCCTGTGCCTTCAGCAATTCTGGTACTTCCAATTGCGGCTCTTGCCTTCGCCAATCCATTCGACCGCCTGTGCAATGCGCTTGTCCCGCGTGGGTTCGGTCTTCGCCTCGACGATCCATTCGATGTACTCCCGGCGCTGACCGGGAGACATTGCCGCAAAGCACTCTGCATGCCCAGCGACTGCCAGAGCGGCGCTGAAGGGTTCGGGGAGTTCCGGCACTGGCTTGGGGGAAGCGCGCGGCAACTTTGCCTTTGGCGCAGAAAGCCGGGCGACGGCGGAGTTCAGTCGTTCGACAACAGTGGCCTCGTCCGGGAAATTCTCGAGCGATGCGATCCTGCGAAACGGACCCGTCCCGCCCGCTACCTCGTCGTTATGGAAGAAGATCGAGACATGGGCCTTGAAGGCCGCCATGCCTGCCAGGTTCTTTCCGCCCAACGTGAAGTGCGGCATGCCCCACTTGATGGCTTCGACGCATTCGGGCACCTCGCGATGCACCAGCGCCCGAAAATGCTCGAGAACCGGTCGAGCGAATGCTCCTGCATTCGCGATATGCTGATCGATGCGCGGATCGGTCGTCGGCATGGGCACCTCCGATCCGCACATTTATCACATCAGTCAGCCAGTAGCAGCACCGGCGTTTCGATGAGCTTCTTGATTGCCTGGACAAAGCTTGCGGCATCGTGGCCGTCGACCACGCGATGGTCGCAGCTGATCGAGATGTTCATCAGCTTGCGCTTCTCGATGCGCTCGCCACCCATGCCGTCGGGCACGAACATCGGCCGCTCGATTATCCGGTTGGGTCCGATGATGGCGACTTCGGGCCGGTTGATCACCGGGGTCGTCGCCACGCCGCCCAAGGGTCCAAGCGACGTGACGGTGAGGGTCGAGCCCGAAAGCTCGTCCGACTTGGCGCTGCCATTACGAGCCGCTTCGGCAAGACGGCCAATCTCGCGCGCAAGCTGCCACAGGTTGAGGGACTGCGCATTGCGGATCACCGGCACCATCAGGCCCGCTGGCGTCTGCGCCGCCATGCCGAGATGGACCGCTCCGTAACGGGTCACCACGCCAGCTTCGTCATCGTAGCGGGCATTGATCATCGGGAATTGCGGCAGGGTACGACAGATCGCGGTGATGAGCAGCGGCAGCATCGTCAGCTTGGGCTTGTCGCCGCGGCTGCTGTTGAGCTGTTCGCGCATCACTTCAAGTGCCGTAACGTCGCACTCTTCGACATAGGAGAAGTGCGGAATGTGGCGCTTTGATGCCGCCATGTTCTCGGCAATGCGGCGGCGCATACCAATGACCTTGATCACCTCGTCGCCACGCTCCGGACCGGCGGAGCGATAGCCCCCCGTTGCATTGTAGGCGAGGAACTGGTCGAGATCCGCATGGCGCACGCGCCCTTCCTCGGACGGGCGCACTTCGGACAGATCGATGCCAAGATCGCGCGCACGCTGGCGGACGGCCGGGCTCGCGAGGACCTTGGCATAGTAGCCGCGGCGAACTTGCTCGACCGCCTGCGCGGGAGCAGGCTTGGGCGCTGCCGGGGAAGGCGGAGGTGGCGGTGGTGAAGGTGGCGGCGGTGAAGCTGCCTCAACCCGCGACGCGTCGCCAGCGTCCGACGTCTCTACCTCGATGCGCTCTTCAACGATTTCCGCCTTGGGCGCGGGCGCAGGGGCTGGCGCCGCAGCGGGCGCCTGCGCCTCCCCTTCCCCTTCGGTCTCGATGACAACCAGTGCCGAACCAATCGCGACCACATCACCGACTTCGCCCGCGATCGAGACGACCTTGCCCGCCACGGGGCTTTCCATTTCGACCGTTGCCTTGTCGGTCATCATGTCGGCCAAGCGGCCATCTTCCTCGACCATGTCGCCCACGGCGACGTGCCAGGCCACGATCTCGGCCTCGGCGATACCTTCGCCGATGTCGGGCAGGCGGAATGTATAGGTTCCCATGGCTTCAGGCTTTCGTAAGGCGGTCGATGGCCTCGCCGATGCGGACAGGGCCTGGGAAGTAGGCCCATTCGAGGCTGTGTGGATAGGGGGTGTCAAAGCCCGTCACGCGCCCGATCGGGGCTTCGAGGTGATAGAAGCAGCGCTCCTGAACCAGAGCCGAGAGTTCTGCACCGAAGCCCGAAGTGCGCGTCGCTTCATGGACGATCAGGCATTTGCCGGTCTTTTCCACCGACTTTTCCACCGTCTCGATGTCGAGTGGAACCAGGGTGCGCAAGTCGATGATCTCGGCATCAACGCCCTTTTCCGCGCAAACCGCGGCGGCCACGTGGACCATGGTGCCGTAGGCCAGGACCGTGAAAGCGTTGCCCGGACGGACAATGCGCGCCTTGCCCAGGGGAATCGAATAGTAGCCTTCGGGCACCGCGCTGTCGGCATGCTTCGACCACGGCTCGACCGGCTTGTCATAGTAGCCGTTGAACGGGCCGTTATAGATGCGCTTCGGTTCAAAGAAGATCACCGGATCGTTATCCTCGATCGCCGAGATCAGCAGGCCTTTTGCATCGTGCGGGTTGCTCGGCACGACCGTCTTCAGGCCGGCGACATGCGTGAACAGCGCCTCGGGGCTCTGGCTGTGCGTCTGCCCGCCGAAGATGCCGCCGCCGAATGGCGAGCGTACGGTCATCGGCGCGATGAACTCGCCGGCCGAACGATACCGCAAGCGTGCCGCTTCCGACACCAACTGGTCGAGCCCCGGATAGATGTAGTCGGCGAACTGGATCTCGGGCACGGGGCGCAGGCCATAGGCGCCCATGCCGACAGCCACGCCAATGATCCCGCACTCGCTGATCGGCGTGTCGAACACGCGGGTCTTGCCGTACTTCTTCTGCAGGCCTGCGGTGGCGCGGAACACGCCACCAAAATAGCCGACATCCTCTCCCATCACGACAACGTTGGGATCGCGCTCCATCATGATGTCGAGCGCATCGTTGATTGCCTCGATCATGTTGAGACGGCGGGTCGGAGCCTCGGCGAGGCTGACCGGCGATTCTTCGTGGGTCATGGCTGCTTCCCCTCCTCGGACCACTCTGGCCATTTGACCCGACGCTCGTGAATTGCCTGCTCGCTCTGCTCCCGAAGGTGCCAGGGCAAGTCTTCGAACACGTCTTCGAACATGGTATGGAACGGGTGATGCAGGCCGTGGCCGAGGATGCCGTTCTTTTCAGCTTCCTTGGTCGCGGCCTTGACCATGTCCATCAGTTCGCGATCCATCGCGGCGTGCTGCTCTTCGGACCACTCACCAAGCGCGATCAGATGCTGCTTGAGCCGGTTGATCGGATCCCCAAGCGGCCACTCCTCACGCTCGTGCGCCGAACGATACTGGCCAGGATCGTCCGAGGTCGAATGTCCCTCGGCGCGATAGGTGAAGTGCTCGATCAGCGTGGGTCCAGCGTTCGATCGAGCGCGGTCTGCTGCCCACTTGGTGGCCGCATAGACTGCCAGGGGGTCGTTGCCGTCCACCCGCAGCCCAGCCATGCCATAACCGATGGCGCGAGCCGCAAAGGTGGTACGCTCGGCGCCGGCAAATCCCGAAAAGCTCGAGATCGCCCACTGGTTGTTGACGACATTGAAGATGACCGGCGCATTGTAGACGGTTGCGAAGGTCATCGCTGAATGGAAGTCCCCCTCTGCCGTCGATCCCTCGCCGATCCAGGTGGCCGCAATCCGGGTGTCACCCTTGATCGCGCTGGCCATCGCCCAACCTACCGCTTGCGGATACTGCGTCGCGAGGTTGCCGCTAATTGTGAAGAACGAAGCCTCACGCGCCGAATACATGATCGGCAGCTGCCGCCCCTTCAGCTTGTCCGCCCGGTTCGAGTAGATCTGATTGATCATCTCGACGATCGGGTAGCCCCGCGAAATCAGGATGCCCTGCTGGCGGTAGCTCGGAAAGACCATGTCGTCAGATGCCAAGGCCATTGCCGGGGCCACGGAGGTTGCCTCTTCCCCCGTACACTTCATGTAGAAGCTGGTCTTGCCCTGCCGTTGCCCGCGATACATGCGGTCGTCGAAGGCCCGGGTGAGCGCCATGGTGCGAAGCATCCGCCGCAAGGTTTCCGCATCGAGCTTCGGATCCCATGGGCCGACTGCGCGATGATCGTCGCCCAGCACACGAACCAGGTCGAAACACAGCCCCTGCGTTTCCGCTGCCGTGCACTGCTCGTCAGGACGCGGCTGCGCACCGGCGGGCGGGATTTCGAGGTGCGAATAATCGACCTCGTCGCCCGGCCGGAACTTCGGTTCCGGCACATGCAGCGCCAACGGCGCCATGTTGCCGCGCACGCTTCCGCTCATGCTGCGAACACCCGCATCTGAACTCTCCCACATCGAATCGCGCTTTCCATATGGAAAAGCATGACAGGCGCAAAGTTATATACTCTTGTTATTTAATTTCACAGAGCTTTTCTCGCTTCCGCCGTCCGGCGGATCGAAAAACGTCTTTTCTAGCAAGGCTAATATATTGTCCGAGGATCACAAAGCGCCGAAGCGCCTCTTGTTCCATCAGGAGCCCGGTGTTCCGGTCAGCTGCCGTCAGTGATCAGAGTTCCGCCATCGATCACGAGATTGTGGCCGGTGACAAACGCGCCGGCCGGCGCAGCGAGGAACACCGCGGCGCCCGCCACTTCATCCGGCGTTCCAGGACGACGCAATGGCGTCATCGCCATGCGACGCGCCATGAAAGCGGCATCATCAAGCAACGGCTGCGAAAGTTCCGTGGCGATGAATCCGGGAGAGATGGCATTGACCCGCACTCCGCTAGGTCCCCACTCCACAGCGAGATTGCGTGCCAGTTGCGCTACGCCCGCCTTCGCAAGAGCGTAGGCATTGATCCGCAGGTTGCCTCGCAGAGCCGAGAGACTGGCCATCAGCAAGGCCGCACCGCCGCCGCTCGCCGCGATATGCGGAAGGGCAAGATTGCACAGCACGACCTGGCTCCGCAGATTGATTGCCATGACCCGAGCATAATCGTCCATGTCGATCTGCGAGAACGAACCCGGCTTACCGGTGATTCCGGCATTGCAAACCAGATGGTCGATCCGCCCGAAAACCTCGAGGCTTTCCGCCACAAGGTGGGCCAGCGCTGCGTCATCGCTCACGTCGCAGGGGCAACCCGGCATGCCCAGCTCCGCGGCCACGCGCGCAGTATCGGCTGGGTCCTCGCTTGAGATCATCACTCTTGCGCCGGCTGCAATAAGCGCCTCTGCAATCGCGCGACCAATCCCACGCGTGGAGCCGGTAACGATGGCCGCTTTGCCAGAAAGATCGAACAGGCCACTCATGCGCGAGCGACAGGCCTGCCTTGGTCAGCCAGCGCGGATAACCTCACGTCCATGTCAGTAGCACCCTCTCCCATACCCTGCACCGTAAGGGCGGCATAAGAGATGGACCGTCGCAAGACAAAGGCAATTCATGGATGCGCCCAATCCATGCCGTGCATGGTTATTCGGCGGCGTCCAACAGACGTGCCGTTTCGGCCGGGTGATATCGCAACTCGTCAGGCCCGGCATATCGCACGTCCCAGTTGGGTTCGCCCTTCATGAAGTCCGGCAGGTTGGTCATGTATATCGCTGTTCCGAAAGCGCCGTCCCAGATGCGCGGCTTCCAGCTGTCATCAACGCAATCACAATCCGCACCGTATTCTGCCTCGCCACCCGCCGGACAAGGCACGTACAGGAACGCAGCCGACGTCAGCCGGTGACGCCCGAAACCCCAGTTCCAGTCACCGTACGTGTAGCCGCGCCTGTCGAGATAGTTCTTGGCCACCATCAACTCGTCGATATCCTCGACTTCCCAATTGGCGTGGTGAAACTTCAGGGTACCGTTGAAGCCCGGCATCGGCGCGTGCGCATCGGCCAGGAACACGTTGTGATGTTCGTAGCAGCCATCCGCCCGCATGTAGACGCCAAAGCCCTTCTGCATGTCGGTGATGCGGAAGCCGAGGATGTCCTGATAGAAAGCCACCGCCTCCTGCACGTCCGGAAACGTCCAGACGCAGTGGTGCGTGCGCTTTGGCACCGCCCGATCAATCCATTTGCGCGGCTGGTTGAGGCGGGCAATCCGGCCCACCGTATTCTGCGGGGTTGGCGCGCCAAAGACAGCACGCGGCTGCCACACTTGCAGCCCAATCGCCTGCCCGAACGGCGTGACGAAATGGACCGCGCCCTCAGCATCAGTGGCCAGGTCAACGACGCGATCGAGGCGAGCCTTGAGGCGTTCCAGCCCTTCCGCGTTGTCCACCGCCCAAACGCATTCATGGACGCCCTTCGTCGTCTGCGCCGAACCCTTGGGCAGATCGGGATGACCGCGCTTCAAGAACAATGACTGAGAACCGTCGGCCGCTTCGAAAAGCGCCGAGCCATCGTTCTGCTCGATCAGCGTCAGCCCAAAATCGCGGAAGAAGCGAACGCAAGGTTCAACCTCCTCTACCATCCATGTCAACCGCCTGATGCCAATGATCGCCACGCCAATTCTCCTGCCTTGCTTGCAAGGGAATGGCGGCGTTCTCATCCAATCGTCTTGCGCCAGATCAAATCCGGATCATGAATTGTTTGAAGGACAGTGCATCAATTTCATGGATGCCGAACAGTAAGTCCACGCCCTTTGCCGGTTCAGACCGCAACGTCGGCCTTGATCACGCCCTGCGGCGCATAACCGGTCACTTGAAAATCCTCGATCCTGTAATCGAAGATTGAGTCCGGCCGGCGCAGGATCGAAAGCCGAGGATCTCCTGAAGGCTTTCTGGCGAGCTGGGTTTCAACCAGTTCGGCGTGGTTGAGATAGAGATGCGTGTCGCCCCCCATCCAAACCAGTTCTCCTGGTTCGAGATCACACTGCTGCGCCAGCAAGCGGATGAACAGGGCCGCACCCCACAGATTGAATGGCAGGCCCAGCGCCACGTCGCAGCTGCGCTGGTAGAGCAGACCATTCAGCCGGTTCCCGCTGACGTGGAACTGGTAGGTCTTGTGGCAGGGAGGCAGCGCCATCGCGTCAAGCTCGGCCACGTTCCAGCCCTCGACGATATGGCGACGGCTGCCGGGATTGGTCCTCAGCGAGCGGACCACCTCGGCAACCTGGTTCACCCCCTGCTCCCGCTGGCGAAACAGGTCATCGCCTGCCGGTTCATAGACCGGCCAGTCTACCCACTGCTTGCCATAGACCGGACCGAGATCGCCCCATTCACGGGCGAACGCCTCATCTTCTACAACGCGTGCCGAAAAATCGGCCCGGGAAATGTCATCGCCGGAAGCCTTGCGGTATTTGTCCAGCGGCCAGTCCGTCCAAATCTCGACACCCTGCGCGCACAGCTTGCGGATATTTGTATCGCCAGTCAGGAACCACAGAAACTCGCGGGTCGCTGTTTTCCAGTACACCCGCTTGGTCGTAAGCAAAGGCATGCGCCCGTCGGAAAGGTCGAAGCGCAATTGCGCGCCAAAAACCGATCGTGTGCCAACGCCGGTACGATCCACCCGCTCGTCTCCGCGCTCCCAGATCTCGCGCATGAGATCGAGATACTGCTGTTCGTAATGGCGGGCGGAATCGGCGCGTTCAGGCATGGCTTCGCTTCTAGCTGCGCGGGCGGGCTCGAGCAAAATCGCCGCCGAAATTTCCCGGCGAAAAAACTTGGCGTTACCCGCTTGCCAGCGTCGGAACTGCTTCGTATAGGGCGCCCCTGCCTCGCAGCCGGGTCACCGGTTGGCGGATCGGTCGGGGAATAGCTCAGCCTGGTAGAGCACTGTCTTCGGGAGGCAGGGGCCGGAGGTTCGAATCCTCTTTCCCCGACCATTTCACCTTCGAAGGTGATCGAAAGGGCGGCCTTCGGGTCGCCCTTTTCGTTTGGCCAGGCTGCTCGGTTCATCGCGCACCTGCCACAACTCCTTCATTTGGCCCGCAAATCCGTCTCGCAAAGTCGCAAACCGGGTTTCGCTGCGGAACGACAAAGACGACCTTGTCCGGGTTACCCAATCAACTGGACAGGAACTCCATTCGTGACCATCCGCAAACTCACTGTTGCCCTTCTCGTCGCCACATTACCCATCGCCACCGCAGCAAACGCACAAGACGCAGCTGCTGGCACCGAAGCCACGGCCACGGCTGAAGCCACCACGGCCGCGCCGGCGGCGGCCACACCGGCCGTCGGCGCTGTTGTCTATGATGCTGCCGGCGCCGAAGTCGGCAAGATCAAGAGCGTCAACGCGCCCAACTTCGTGATCGACACCGGCAAGAACACCGCCACCTTGGCGCTGACCGCACTCGGCACTGGTCCCAAGGGCCCGGTCCTCGGCATGACCAAGGTCGAACTGGATGCGGCTGCCGAAAAGGCTGCTGCAGCGGCAAAGGCTGATACGGCTGCTGCGATCGTTGTCGATGCGCCGGTCTATGCCTCGGATGGCACCACCCAGCTAGGCAAGGTCGCCGAAGTGACCGATACCGAATTCGTGCTCGATGCGGGTACGGTTCGCGTGAAGCTGCCGAAGACTTCGGTCGCCAAGGGCGCCTCCGGTCTGATGATCGGCATGACCGCGCAAGGTTTCGCAGACGCTACAAAGAGCGCCGACCAGAGTGCGAATGCAGCGGCCGCAAAGCCCGCTGGCAAGTAAGCAATTCAGGTTGCGGGCGGCGCGTTTACCCCTTTTTCGCGCCGCCCCAACCGTTCCCTCGGATCAGCCTCTTAGCCGCCCCTGAGAAGTTGCACGCCCCAATCCCGCTCGAAAAGGTAGAGCAGCACGCGGGCCGCCTCCCCTCTTGGCGACGACAAACCGCCGTCGCGTTCCATCAGCAGTCGTGCATCATCATGCGCTAACGGCAGCAACCGCGCGATCTGTTCGAAGTCCGCCACCTTGAACGGCGTATCGCCCGATTGCCGGGTGCCAAGCAGCTCTCCGCCGCCCCGCAACCGCAAGTCTTCCTCGGCCAGGCGAAAGCCGTCCTGCGTCTCTCGCATCAGAGCAAGCCGCTCGCGCCCGGTTTCCGAGAGAGCCTCACCACGCAGCAGCAGGCAGGTCGATTGCTGGCTGCCCCGTCCGACACGCCCGCGCAACTGGTGCAACTGGGCCAAACCGAAGCGCTCTGCCTGCTCGATCACCATCAGCGTTGCGTTCGGAACGTCGACGCCGACCTCGATTACCGTCGTCGCAACCAGCAGTTGCGCGTCACCCCGGGCAAACTGCTCCATGGCCGTGTCTTTGGCCTCGGGCCGCAACTGGCCGTGAACCATGACCACGGTATCCCCGAACCGCTCCTTCAGCGCAGCATAGCGCGCTTCTGCGGCAGCAATGTCTTCCGTCTCCAGCTCGCGCACCATCGGGCAGACCCAGTAGGCCTGCGCACCCTTGGCAATGTGCCGCGCCACTCCCTCGACCACGTCGGCAAGGCGCTCTGTCGAAATCACGCGGGTGTCGATGGCCTGACGGCCGGGCGGCATTTCGTCGAGCCGCGAGACGTCCATCTCCCCATACTGCGCCAGGGTCAGCGTGCGCGGGATCGGTGTGGCCGTCATCGCCAGGCAATGCGGAGTCCGTCGCGCCTTCTGGGTCAGCATCAGGCGCTGCCCCACGCCAAAGCGGTGCTGCTCGTCGATAACCACAAGCGCAAGATTGCGGTAGGCGACGGCCTCCTGGAAGATCGCGTGCGTACCGACGCAAATGTCGATCGAGCCATCGAGCAGCCCCATCAGGATCGATTCGCGCGCCTTGCCCTTGTCGCGTCCGGTCAACAGCGCGATGTTCACGCCTGTCCCTGCAGCCATCCGCGTCAATGTCTCGGCGTGCTGGCGCGCAAGAATTTCGGTCGGCGCCAGCAGCGCGGCTTGCCCGCCAGCCTCCACCGCGATCAGCATGGCATTGAGCGCCACCGCCGTCTTGCCCGACCCGACATCGCCTTGCAGCAGACGCAGCATCGGCGCGCCTTGCGCCATGTCGCTTTCGATCTCGGCAATCGAGCGCTTCTGCGCGCCAGTCAGTTCGAACGGCAGCTTGAGCATTGCACGCAATCGCCCGTCCCCGTGCAGCGGCGTGCCCTTCTTCGCACGGTTGCTCTCCCGCACCAGCATCAGGGCGAGGCTGTTGGCCAGCAGTTCGTCATAGGCGAGCCGGTCCTTGGCCAGCTTGTCCTCGGCCTTGTGTGCAGCCGGCAGCGCTGCGTCCCACGACGGCCAGCCCATTCGCGCCATGAGGCCCGGCTCGATCCATTCCGGCAGCTTGGGCAGGTGCGCCAGCGACTGCGCCACCAGGGCCTGAACCCTCCCCTGCGTCAGCCCTTCAGAGAGGGGATAGACCGGCTCGTTCAGCTGGCCGAGCATGCCGGCGCTGTCCTCGCTAACATGATCGGGATGCACGATCTGCCAGGTCTGGCCGAACTGGTCGAGCCTGCCCGCCACCCAACGCTTCTCGCCCAGGGGGAGCTGCTTCTTCGCGGTATAGGCCGCTCGCCCGAAATAGGTAAGCGCGACATAGTTGCCAGCGGCATCCTCGGCCATGACCCTGAACGGACCGCGCCCGGCCGACTGGCGATAATCGCGCACCGTCAGCGGCAGCACGATCTGTTCCCCCAGCCCCGCCTCGTCTAGATTGGCCACCGCCCGCCGCAGCACCCAGCGATCGGGCAGGTGGTACGCGATGTCCTTGACGCGGGTCAGTCCGAGCTTCTCGAGCGGGCGCGCCAGACCGGGCCCCACGCCTTTGAGGCTGGAGCTTTCCGCGAACAGGGGGTTGAGCAGGTCAGGGCGCATTGCCCGCCCGACATAGGCTGCAAGGCCGCGTTTCGCCAATGCCGCTCGAAGCGAAATTCACGGCCATTTTTGACCCACCGCATGGTTGAGGTGCTGAGCCGGTGCTTGAGTTGCTTTCGAAGATAACGAAAGCAGGAGCAAAACGATGCTGATCCCTCATGGAGCCGTCATTGCCGTCGTCGATGGCAAGGCCTGGGAACTCTACCGCAACGCCGGGACAGAAGCCGCGCCCGAACTCGCGGCCATGGAAACGCCTGCGCTCGTCGAGCACAATCACTCCAGCGGCGGCAGCCACGCATCGCCGCATCAGCAGGACGAGACCGCCCACTGTGCCGCGGTGGCCGATTGGCTCAACCGGCAGGTGCAGGGCCACAAAATCGCCCAGCTCGCGCTGATCGCTCCGCCGCGCGCCTTGGGCGAACTGCGCCACCAGATCAGCAAGGGCACCCAGAACGCGATCATCAAGGAACTGGCCAAGGACATGGTCGGTCGCCAGCCCACCGAGATCATCGCCGCGCTGCGGGGCAAGTAACTCGCGCGGCCAAGCGATGGGGCATTCCGGCGCGGGGAAGGACGGCTTCGGCCGGAGGCGCCGGGCTGCCCTTTGGCATGGGGCCAGGACCCTTGTCTCGCTGGGCCGATGGGCCTAACGGCAGAGCATGACTGAGCCTGCTGCAATCGCCCCCGAGAGCCTTCGTCGCCTGCACTTCCGCGCCTGGCACCGCGGCACGCGCGAAGCGGACTACATGATCGGTTGTTATTTTGACCGCTACCACGCCAATTGGTCGGCCGAGCAGGTCGCCTGGTTCGAAGAGCTGATCGAGGAAGACGACGTCGAGATCATGGCATGGGCGCTCGGCACACAGCCTGTGCCCGAAAAGTATGCCGGTGCGATGATGGACGCCATGCGCAAGCTGGACTACGTCGAGATCCCGCGCTGATTTTGCCTCTCGCGCGTTAAGCCTGCCATGTCCGACCTCGCCCGCATCCTTTCGGCCAAGACGCCGCTAACGCTTTCGTCCGTCGCGCGCGGCGCGCAGCCGCTTGTTCTGGCCGATCTCGCCCGCGCCGCCAAAGGTCGCGCCGTCTTCATTGCGCCTGACGAGTCGGCAATGCGGGCCATCGTCGAGAGCGCCGCATTCTTCGCGCCGGACCTTGAAGTCATCGACTTTCCGGCGTGGGACTGCCTGCCGTTTGACCGTGCCTCCCCGGCGCTATCGGTCAGTTCCCGCCGCCTCGCCGCACTGCAGCGGCTTCAGCGCAAGCGCAGCGGACCGCAACTGCTCGTCACGACGATCAACGCCGCGCTCCAGCGCGTCCTGACGCCGTTCCGTATCCGCGAATCCACCCGCCTGCTTTCGCCGGGCACCGAGATCGGCCGCGAAAGCCTGATCGCACTCCTCCAGCGCCAAGGCTATTCGCGCACCGACACGGTCGTCGACGCTGGCGAGTACGCGGTGCGCGGATCGGTGTTCGACATCTATCCTTCTGGCCTCGACAACGGCCTTCGGCTGGACTTCTTCGGCGACGAGCTTGAAACCCTGCGCCTGTTCGATCCGAACACGCAGCGCTCGGTGCAGCCGGTCGAAACGCATCTCCTGCTGCCAGCCAGCGAAGCCCTACTCGATGATGACAGCATCAAGCGCTTTCGCAGCCGCTACCGCGAACTGTTCGGCGCGAACGCCACCGGCGATCCGCTCTATCAGGCCATCACCGATGGCCGTCGCCTTGCCGGCATGGAGCACTGGCTCCCGCTGTTCGAAGACCGGCTCGTCACGCTGTTCGATCATCTGGCCGAGGATGACCTTGTCCTGATCGACACGACTGCGATCAAGGCTGCCGAACAACGCATTGCCGACATTGCCGACTATCATCAGTCGCGCCTCGACTCCTCGTCCAAGGCTCCCGGCAGCTACCGCCCTCTGGCAGAAACCGCGCTTTATCTTTCGCGTGATGAGCTGGACCGGGCGCTTGCCGGTTGGCCCGTGCACCGCACCACGATCTTTGCCGAACCGGAATCGAAGCAGGTTGTCGATTTCGGCTTCAGCTCTTCCCACGATTTCACGCCGGAACGCGCTGCCGCCACTTCAGGTGGCACCAACATCTACGAAGCGGCCGCCAAGTACATTGCGGCGCTTGGCACGCGCGGCAAGAAGCCGATCATCGCGGCCTATACCGCCGGCTCCCGCTCGCGCCTCGCCTCACTACTGGCCGAAGCCGGCAAGTTCACGCCGCAGATGGCCGGTTCCTGGCAGGAAGCACTCGGCCTTGCCGCCACGGGCAAGCCTGCTGCCGTGGTCCTGCCGCTGGAGCAGGGCTTTGCCAGCGACGATCTGGAACTGCTGACCGAGCAGGACATCCTTGGCGACCGTCTTGTCCGCCGCAAGAAGAAGCGCAAGGACGCCGACGCCTTCCTGGCTGAATTGTCCGCGCTTACGCCGGGCGATCTCGTCGTCCACATGGACCACGGCATCGGTCGTTACCTCGGCCTGGAAGCCATTGGCGTCGGCGACAGCCCGCACGATTGCGTTCAGCTGGAATATTCCGGTGGCGACAAGCTCTACATCCCGGTCGAAAACCTCGACGTCCTTTCACGCTATGGCTCTGATGCCGATGGCGTTGCATTGGACAAGCTGGGCGGCGAGGCTTGGCAGCGCCGCAAGGCGCGGATGCGCGAACGCATCCTGGAGATGGCCGGCCACCTCATGGCCACGGCGGCCCAGCGCGCCCTGCGACAGGGCACTGTGCTACCCGTCGATCCCGCGAGCTATGGCCCCTTTGTCGACCGCTTCCCATGGGACGAAACCGAGGATCAGGAACGCGCGATCGACGACGTCCTCGGCGACATGGCCGAGGGCAAGCCGATGGACCGCCTGGTCTGTGGCGACGTCGGCTTCGGCAAGACCGAAGTTGCCTTGCGCGCGGCGTTCGTCGCAGCCATGCAGGGTGTCCAGGTGGCCGTCATCGCGCCGACGACCCTGCTGGCGCGCCAGCACTATTCGAATTTCGTCGAACGCTTCAACGGCTTCCCGCTGGAAATCGGTCGCCTCTCGCGCCTCGTCCCCGCCAAGGAAGCTGCCGAAACCAAGGCCGGGCTGGCCAGCGGCAAGGTCGATATCGTCATCGGCACCCATGCGCTCCTCTCCAAGTCGGTCGAGTTCAAGCGCTTGGGCCTGGTCATCGTCGACGAGGAACAGCGCTTTGGCGTCACGCACAAGGAAAAGCTCAAGGAACTGAAGGCGGACGTTCACGTCCTCACCCTCACTGCCACGCCGATTCCTCGCACGCTGCAGATGGCCATGTCGGGCCTGCGTGAGCTTTCCACGATCCAGACCCCGCCGGTGGACCGCCTTGCCGTGCGCACCTATGTCATGCCGTGGGACGACATGGTCATGCGCGAAGCCTTGCTGCGCGAACACCAGCGCGGCGGGCAGAGCTTCATCGTCGTGCCGCGCATCGCCGACCTGCCCGAGCTCGAGGAATGGCTGCGCCTCAATGTGCCCGAAGTCCGCTTCGTGACAGCACACGGCCAGATGAGCCCGACCGAGGTGGAGGACCGGATGGGCGCGTTCTACGAGAAAAAGTACGAGGTTCTGCTTTCGACCACGATCGTCGAGAGCGGCATCGATATCCCCTCGGCCAACACCATTGTCATCCACCGCGCCGACCGCTTCGGGCTGGCCCAGCTCTACCAGCTGCGCGGACGCGTCGGTCGCGGCAAGATCCGCGCCTACGCCTATCTCACCGTGCCAGAGGACATGGCGCTGTCCGAAGTCGCCGAAAAGCGCCTCAAGGTTCTTGGCGATCTCGACAGCCTCGGCGCCGGCTTCCAGCTTGCCAGCCACGACCTTGACATTCGCGGCGCCGGCAACCTCCTCGGCGACGAGCAGTCGGGCCACATCAAGGAGGTGGGCTTCGAACTCTATCAGTCGATGCTCGAGGATGCGATCCTTGCGGCCAAGGCCGGCGACATCGGCCTCGCCCGCGAACGCGAGGCACTGAGCCCCCAGATCACGCTCGACGCGCCGATCATGATCCCGGAGGACTACGTCCCCGACCTTGCCGTGCGCATGGCCCTGTACCGCCGCATGAACGACGCCGAAGGACCGGACGCGGTCGAGGCCCTCGCCGCCGAGATGATCGACCGCTTCGGCCCCCTGCCCGCGCCCACGCAGAACCTGCTGCGCCTGATCGAGGTCAAGCGCCAGGCCATCGCCGCCAATATCGCGAAGATCGACGTCGGCCCCAAGGGAGCGCTGGTCAGCTTCCACAAGGACACCTTCCCGGACCCCGTCGGCCTCATCGGCTATGTCGAGAGGCTCAACGGCGTTGCCAAGCTTCGTCCCGACAACAAGCTGGTCATCACCCGGGCTTGGGGCACGGCCGAAGGACGCCTGAACGGCCTGGTACAGATGACGAAGGGTCTGGCTGCAATCGTGAAGCGTGCGAAGAAGGCCGCCTAAAGCAAAGCGGAGACCTCTGCCGCGCTGATCGGTCCTGATCGCAGGAAACCCTGGAACGTGTCGCAGCCCTCTTGCTGCAGCACTGAAAGCTGGCTCTCGCGCTCGACGCCTTCGCATACGATCTTGAGCCCGAGCGCACGCGCCATCGCAACGATCGCCGTCAGGATCGCCCTGTCGCGGGGATCGCTGTCGACGTCTCGGACCATGGATGCGTCGAGCTTGATCGTATCGAGCGGCAGCGACTTCAGCGTGCGGAAGTTCGCATAGCCCGTCCCGAAATCGTCGAGCGCCACGCGCACGCCTACTGAAGCGAGCTCCGCCAGCGCCGCTGCTGATTGGGCAAAGTCCGCCACCAGCGCATGTTCGGTCACTTCCAGCGTAAGCCTCGTCGGCACGAACCCGGTTCCGACCAACAGCTCGCGAAAGTCTGCAGCGAATGCTTCGCTTGCCAGATCCTCGGCTGTCACGTTGAGGGACAACGCGAGCTTGCCCCACCCCGCCGCCGCTGCCAGTGCCTTGCCCGCGATATGCCGTGACAGCTGCGCCACATGATCGCCACGCTCGGCAATGGCGAAAAGCGTCTCCGCGCCGATCCGGCCAAGTTGGGGATGGTCCCAGCGCGCGAGAGCTTCCACGCCGATCAGCACGCCGTCGGCCACGCGATACTGTGGCTGGAACACGAGTCCGATCTCGTCCCGCGCCATGGCCCCGATCAGATCGGCTTCGAGCCGCGCCGCACTCCGACCTCGCGCCCGGTGCGAGCCATCGGCCCAGAGTATGCGGCGTCCGGCTTGCTGCTGTACCGCGCCGAGCGCTTGATCCAAGCGGTCGATCATTGCCGCCCCGGCCTCGCCCGGAATTCCGCGCAACAGCGCCGTTCGTGGAACCAGGTGCAGCATCTCGCCCCGCACCGGCAGACCGCGAGAGATGCGGCGCGTCAGTGCTTCTGCCAGCCACTGCCAGCGCTCACGACTGATAGTGCCGTCGCTGGCGATCAGGAACTCGCCACCGCCCACGCGCGCCACCAAGGAACCAGGGTCCAGTTCGTCGACCGCAAAATCGGCGATACGTCGCCCTATTTCAGCCAGCGCAGTATCTCCGCCCGCATGGCCGTAAGCCAGGTTGACCGAACTCAGACGATGCAGACCGACAAGCATGGCATGGACAAAGTCCGGCTCATGCCGCGCCAGCCACGATCTTGCCGCAGCCAGCCCCGGCAAACCAGTGAGGGCATCCCGGCCAGCATCGGCATCCGGCAAGGTCAGGCGGTGAGGCATGATGCGTCGAATAGCAGCGGAACCTTGCCAAAGCGTTCCCCGTTCGCGGCGAGCTCCCGCTCCAGTACTTTTGTGCATTGCGCGGCTTCGGTTAGCCCCATATCCCCGCTACGGTACGATGCAGTCGCGTCAGATGGGGGTTTTGATACTGATGCCGGACTTCACCCGCCTAGCGCTTGTGGCTTCGCCCAGCGAGCGCGCCCAGGACGCTTACGAGAGCCTTCTGAAGAGCAGGAACTGGGTTTCTCTCGATCAGGCAGAGGCGGCCGTGGTCATCGGCGGCGACGGCTTCATGCTGCAGACACTGCACCACATGCTCGATATTGATCACGTCGTACCGGCCTTCGGGCTCAATCTCGGCACGGTTGGCTTCCTGATGAACAAGTACCGGTCGAGCCGTGGCATCGAGGAGCGACTGGCCAAGGCCACCCAAATCTCGGTCTCGCCCCTGCGGATGACCGCGATAACCAACTCGGACGAAGAACACTCAGTCTGCGCGATCAACGAAGTCTCGATCCTGCGCGAAACCCGCCAGACCGCCAAGCTCGAGGTCAGCGTCAACGGCAAGGTGCGCATGCCCGAACTGGCCTGCGACGGCGTCCTCGTCGCCACCCCTGCCGGCTCCACCGCCTACAACCTCTCGGCCAACGGCCCGATCCTGCCGCTGTCCTCGAACATGCTGGCGCTGACGCCGATCAGTCCCTTCCGTCCCCGCAGGTGGCGCGGCGCGATTCTGCCCGACACCTACGAGATCGTATTCAAGGCGCTCGAATCGGTGAAGCGGCCGGTTCTCGTCGTGGCCGATCAGAAGGAAGTGCGCGATGTCCGCGAAGTGCGTGTGAAGGCCTGGCCCGAACACCGCCTTACCCTGATGTTCGACCGCGGCCAGAGCCTCGAAGACCGCATCTTCGCCGAGCAATTCATGGTCTGAGCAAAAATCTCGAAACAGGTGCTTGCCAAACGAGAATCGCCTGTTATTAGCGCGCTCCTGCCCCGGGGAACTGGGGCTGCTCCCTGATAGCTCAGCGGTAGAGCTCTCGACTGTTAATCGAGCGGCCGTAGGTTCGAATCCTACTCAGGGAGCCATTTTTTTCCAGATTTGGCAATAAATTCAGCGCCTTAGGTGACTGAATCCAAATCTCTCCCCACACACTCCCCCACACTGCGAAGTGATTGCCAGTGGAATGCTATGCACTGTAGCGGCATTGCAGCGCTGTCGATGCGTGCCTTGCGTGCCATGGTTGCTCCGAAAAGTGGGGTTAGCGTTGCTTCGAAAGAGGGGCGTCGGTCCTACAGGCGAAAGCCTCAGACTTTTCACCCCCCCCTTGGTGCACAGTCCGCACAGATCGCCCGCGCGCGCGTAGTGCTCCGGCAAACGCCAGCCGGAAAAGCCTGTATTAATTCGATCCTATGAGTCCCCGCGTTTCAACCGACCCAGATTCAGGTTTTCCAGCGCCTTTGCACGCCCCTCGGGAGTGCGCGGGCCGGTAGAAGCGCCGCCATGAAACCAGCCCCGCCGCAACTTGCATGAACGCCGGGTTAGCGCCGATTGCTGCCACGATCACCCGCAGCGCCCGCGTAGGTTTGGCCCCTTGCTCGGCATCACGCACCACCGAATAGGAAAGCCCGAACCGCTCGGCAAAGGCCCGCTGGCTTAGCTTCAGGTCACGAAAGCGCAGCCGGAAAAGATGCCGCGCAAAGCCTGTCTTTCCAAAGTCAGGATTAAAGGCCACTCCTTGCCCTCCAGCCGTTTGCGAAATTCGCAAGGTCAACATTTGTCAGCCTCACATGGGGTTAGTTGCCCGCCGCTACCTTGCCGTAACCTTGCCCCTCACATGGGGTTCGCTCAGCTTTGATTTGCCCCGCGTTGGTTGCAGAGCGCGCCTTGCCCTCCAATGTCTTAGGGCCAGTGCTTAGGCCACCGTGCAACTTGCACCGGCCCGAGCGGTAAAGGTCACGTCGCTTGCATGGTGTGCCGGTTCGCGTTCGGGCACCGCAGATCAGGCGTTGAAACTCGGCTGGCATTCGCGAGAAGGGTTGGCAGATCGGTTCTACAAATCGCAGGGAAGGGTTGGCCAGCCATGCCAGCCGCGCGGCCTCCCGCAGAGCATCGCAGCGCTTCCTCCATTGATCGCTTGCTCGCCAGTAGCGCCGCCAAGCAATGCGCAGCCTGTCCATTTCATCGGACGCCATGATGCCACCTCGATTTGCTGGAAATGCGTAAGGGGGGCACTGACAAAGCCGACAAAAGCACCTTGCGTCAGTTTTGTCAGTGCCAGCTTGAAGCCCTTTATGACCGCAAGGCCTTGGGGTTGACGTGGAACGTCACGGATGGACGCCCCCCGGTTTCCACCTTCACCACCCGCAGCCGGTTTGCTTCCTGTAGCGCCCGTAGGCCCGCCCCCAGCCGCTCGGCATCGGTCAAGCCAGCCCACCCTTTTCGTTGCACGTCGCGCGCGGTGAACGGCTGGGGCAGTTCGCCCTTGGTTATCCGCCTCCAGATCGCGCGCGCCGCCTCGGCATTGTCCAGCGAGAGAGAGGCATACGCGCGCACCGCGTGGCTTTCCAAGTATTCGGCCCAGCCCAGCGCTTGCCGCGTGGCCTCCAGCGAAACCGGGCCATGGTCGTTGTTGGCGATATGGCAGATCAGGGCCACCCGGGGGATAAGCCCGCGATATTTGGACAGGTGCGCAGTCATGGCAGCGGCCATTTCTTCGCTTCGCAGCCTTTGCTCCAGCGCCCCGCGCCATTCGGCAAACACCTCTTGGGCATCCTCGGCAAAGCGAAGGAAGGGCACACCGTAAGGCCCCGTTGCTTCCTCCCATGTCGCCCCCAGCTCGCGCACGTCCAGATCAGCCAGGTCGGTAAAGCACTCTTGCGCCGCCTGCCTCGCTTCCGTGTCGGGATAGCGGTCAACCTCCCGGAAGGTGCCGCCAAAGTCCGGCCACGCCAGCAACTGCAAGCGCTGCACCATGCCGTCATCGAAGTTTTGCAGGCTCTCCCGCATATAGCCCGCAATCCGGTTCGGCTGGGTAGTGCCGCAAAGGGAGAGATTGACCGCCGGAATGCGTATCGTGCCGCGCATGATGCGGTCGAAGGTATAACCATCCTGTCCGCCCCAGCCGGTAAGGTAGAAGCCGCGCGCCGATGCCTTTTCGGGCCGGTCCAGATCGGCAAACAGGGAAAGCAATTCGTCGCGATGCACCATAATGCCATCGGGATTGTCGGCACAAATCTCCCCGAGCTTTTCCGCAGTGCCGTCGCTTGTCAGGTGCCTCTTGATCGCCGGGGGCGTCGGTTCGGTCACGCCTAGCAGCATGGACAGGGCACTATCGCGCGCACCGTTTCCGCCCTCGCCTTTGAGTGCCGCCCGCGCCGCTTTTTCCGCCCTTTCCTTTTCCAGCTTGTAGAGAGCTTCCCGCGCTTTGTGGTCGGCAAGCGCTATTTCGTTTGCTGCGGCTGCCTTTGCCTCCAGCCGCCGGATAGGCCCGAGCGCTTCCGCAGCCGCAGGACTTTTCAGGCTTCCCGGCGGGGCCACAACACAACCCCAGACGTTCGCAACCTCCAGCCAGTCTGTTCGCCGCTGGGGACGTATGCCCACCTTGCGCCCGATCAGCGCACCGGCTGAAACCATGGCCGGAATAGCGACCAGATCGGCGGGGCAGTTCATGCGCTCGGAAATGTCCATGACCCAGCCGCGCAACTGGCGGGGGAGCAAGGCAGGGTCGAAGGTTGGGACCGTGGGCAGGTCATCCCGCAAGGGGAGAGGTTCGGGCCAAGGGTCGAAGGTCTCGGATTGTTCCGCACGTTCGCGCGCGTCAGGATGCGTTGCCATTGTTGGCCCCCGTCAATTCGTCATTGAAGTCTTTGGCCCCTGAAACAGGCCGGATGATGCGCACGCTTAGGCCCCGGTCGGAAAAGGCATGCGCCGCTTTTTCCGCTGCCACCTGTCCGGCTGGGTCATTGTCCGCGCCGATCAGGACAGAGCGCACCCCCGGCGGGAATTGCATGGAAGGCAGGAACGTGGTGCCCGCAGCAACCCAGACAGGCCCGCCCAGCATCACCAGCAATGAAAGGCCATCCTCGGGGCCTTCGCACACCGTCAACGTATTGGCCCCGTCCAGATCGCCCAGACGTATCGCGCCGCCCTTCACCTTCCCGAGCGAGCGCTTGGGCGTTTCAATGGCGGCTTTCCCTTGTCCGTCATGGGCAAGGAAAATGCGCTGGATACCCGTAACCTCCCCGTCAACGTCACGCACCGCAAGCACAAGGCAGGGCAGTGGCCCCAGATTGTCGCAGGGAAGGGCCAGGAATCGCACGTCGGGCGGATAGGGGGGAAGGATGCCTCGGAACCGCAGATACGCCTCCCCGAGTGTCCGAGCCGCCGGAATGGACCGATGCCAGATCGCCCGCGCCGCTTTGCCGTAGTCAGTCCGCGCTTCGGGTTCGGGATTTGGACAGATATTTGCCGATGCAACCTTGGGCACGTCACCCCCGGCCAGCATTCGCGCCGCCTCGGGCAGGCTCACGCGGTAGGCCCGCTGCACAAAGTCCAGCACGTCACCCGATGCCCCGCAGCCGAAACAGTGGAACCGCAGCCCACCGTCAAAAATGGTGAAGCTGGGGGACCGATCGGCATGGAACGGACAGCAGCCAATCCATTCCTGCCCCGCCTTGCGAAGCCTCACAAGACTGCCCGCGATGATCGGCAAGGGATTGTCACGCCGGATCAGGTCTAGGTCCAGCCGCGCCGTCACAGTTCCACCACCAAGGCATTGACGCCCAGCGAAGCGATGAACCGATGCCGCGCCAGCCGATAGCCTTTGACCAGCTTGCGGGCCTGCCTGCCTTGCGGAAGGTCGGGGGACCACTCGACTTGCAGTTGCAGCCCGTCCAGCGAGAACGTGACGGCATAGCCGTTGCGAAGCGGATAGGTGCGCCGGTAAGCGAAGGGAGACAGCGTCATGCTTCCCCCCCTTGCGGGCCATGCTCGGGGATCACCCAGACGATTGCTTGCCGCCCGCTGGGGTTGGTGCGCGTCCGGCCCGAGTCCACAACCGACTTGGCCGAAACCAGTTCGGAAATGCGCGGCTGGATGCCCCAGCGATTGCGGCCCGATGCCTCGACAACCTCCAGCGCCGTCATGCCGTGCGCACCGGCCTCATGGATCAGGCGATAGGAAAGGGCGCGCAAGGTATCGGCCATGCTGCCCATTGACGCGATTGCCGCGCCACTTGTGCGAGAGGTGCGCCTACCCATTGTGCTGCCCCCCGAATACCAGTGCGGCCAGCATTGCGGCCAGTTCCGGCCGGACAGCATGGGCGAGGATCAGCGTTTGCACCCGCAGGGCGTCAACGGTAGGATGGGGATGCGACCAGCCGCCAAGCAAATCGCGTGAAAGCCCTGCCTTACCCGCAGGGCTTTTGCATGTCGGGGGCATAAATCACGCCTCCCCGGCTGGCGCGTTGGCGCGGTAGAGGTCCGCCGCGTTGGCGCGGTGCATTTCCTCCCGCAAATCCGGTTCAAGTGCCGCCCGCGAAGCCTTCACCACCTCGGCAAGGGATGCGAGGATAGGCAGCAAGCGAACGCAAATGTAACCCGGCGAAGTGCCCTCCAGTTCGCCCGCGCCGGGAAGCGTTTGCTCCAGCCGGTCAAGCGAGGTGCGCAGATCGGCAAAGGGTGTGGCGCGCGCGCTCATGCCGCCTCCCCCTCGATCAGCGCCCGCAGACTTGCGGCAGGTATCAGGGTTCTACGCCCGAGCTTGCGCGTCTCCAGCTTGCCCGCGCGGATCAGGTTGTAGAGGTGGCTTTTGCAGATCGATGCCGCGCGGCAAGCGTCGGCCACCGAATAGGCGATGGGGTCGGGATTGGTGTGCATTGGGTCGGCTCCGTGCATGAAAGAACGGGGCCGATTGTCGGGGGGTATGCCGGTCAAGTCAGCCGGAAGGGGCCGGTTTCAGCCGGTTTAGCCGCTAAGGCTTTTCCGGCTGGCGCAATCGCCGAAGAACGGCGTTGATCGTTTCTTGGCATTGTGTGCGGTTCGGCTGCAATTTACCCCGTTCAGAGAGCCGGGCCGCCACCTCGTTGAATACCGCTGTCTGACCTTGGTGGCCGATGCCATCAGGGACTAGCCCTTCCTTGGCATAGGACACCAACTCAGCGACAAAATCGGGCCACCACTCAGCAAGAGTGCGCCCTCTTGGGGTGACCTCCGCTTCGCCTTGCTTAGGCGCTCGCTCGACCGCCTCTACCCGTGGGTGCGACCATTCGGAAGTCGGGGCCGCAACTTGCGGCAATCCGTCAGGCTCAAAACGAACGTTATATGCTGAGCCAAACCGCCGAGAGTAAGCAAAGTCATTGTAGTGGAAGGTAAACTCGTCGGTCACCGGATCGAAGCGGCGCACCTCGCCTTGCGCAGACTGGAAATGGGTCCAAAACTCATTTGGAACTTGGGCGATGCTATCAGACTGATAAAAATCATAGGTCGCAATAATCTGCCCAACTTGGGGCGGGGTTGTATCTCGCGATGAATCAATAGTGCAGCGGGTTGCCCAAGCCTTGAGCACACCATCCGAGAGGCGACGGGCCAACGTATCGACAGCCCGCTCTTGGCAAGCCTTGAACTCGCCGCCGCCTGAATGCCGGTCGTATGCTTTGGCGAGCAATTCGGTCGCGTCCGTCAATGTGGTGTAAAATCGGGTGTGGCCATTGGGCTGCATTTT
>NZ_LSIA01000112.1:0-2816 GCF_001556015.1 Novosphingobium sp. CCH12-A3
CCTTCACGGTCGGACTCTACCATCGGGCGGTCACATTTCAGGGGAGCACGTCACCTTGTCGACGGAAATGGCCGGGCCGTCGATCGCCGGGTGAACACGGCCGTTGACGGTTCGAGCGTGCGCTGCATCTCACGGCCGGACGATGGCCCGCCTGTATCCTGCCGCTTGCGCCTCCGCCTCGCTACAGAAGATTTCCTCCGGACGGGTGGCTTCGTAATAGGGCATCCCCGGCAGATGATAGATCCACTGGCCGCGCCTGTTGCGATTTCCCTTGATCACGCAACCGGACACGCGCGACAGGTGAGGCGTGGAGGCTCGTGCGGTAGCGGCACGATCTCGAGGTTGGCCTGCATGGCGAAAATCGGCTGGCATCTGGAAGGTGCTGCTCCAGATGCCAAGGCCGTAGCGTTTGGCCCGAAGCTCCGCATCGACATAGTCGAGACTGTACTCGCGATAGGCTGTAGCCCAGCCATTCTCGACCAGAACCCTGTTCAGGTCTTCCGAACCGGCCTTGCAGATAGACACAGCCCGGCCATAGCTGTCTGTGCTCAAGCGTCTGCAATGGACCCGGGCACCTGCAATCAAGGCGGAAAGTTGCTCTTTGGCCGCTTGGCCGCAGGCCCAGGTCTCGCCATCGCGCTGGCATGTCTGAGCAAGTTCGGGCGCATCGATTCCGAACAAGCGGACCTTCTGGCCTGCGACAACAAGGGAATCGCCATCTGCTGCCGTTGCACTGCCCGTTATAACCTGAGCGTGTGCCGGAAAGGCCAAGGCTGCAACCAGGGCGAGGGCAGCGATCCAGTTGCGCATCATCATTCCTTTGCCGGTTCAAATCGCATAACCTCCATAGAATTCAAGAAATTACGATTCGGTGATCGGGCAGAAGCAGGACCACATTTGCCGATCTTGCAGCGCTCGGGTTTGGCGCGGCAAGAGACGATAATCCATGCGCGCGAGCGGACTCTTCGCAGGGCTTGTAACGCGTTGGCCGGGACACGCCCTTCTTGCCCATAGCGATAGCATTGTGAGGCATGAGCTTGATCGCTTGCCCTGGTTCACCGTTATTCGGCACTGGCACCGTTGGCTAGCCCTTTCTCAAGCCGGGCTGGACATGCGGCATGCATCTCATGGCTTGGCTGAGAGCCTTGCCGGTGCCCCTTCCCCTTCGCCGCACCATCTATCGCCGCGACATCGGCAGCGTCGAGCCTGAGCGTGAAAGGCGATGCCCAGCCCCGGGGCTCCCTCGGGCGCGTAGATTGCCTCGCCAATCTTCCAGCGAGCCAGATCGAGAATATCGACGGCAAGCCGCCGATCGCCGTCCAGTCGCGCTGCGCGTCTTCGAGCAGCTATCTGAACAGTCAATCTGTCTCAGGCGCATTCTGAAGCGCTCGACAGATCATTCGTACTGCTTTCGCGGGTGGCGAAGCGCTGGCGGGAACGCGCGGTTGGTGACCTGGTCGAGCCTTGCATTCCTATATCTTAAGTGGTCCTGGACATGCTCGGCGACCTGTGTGGCGATCCGGCTGGACGAGCATTGCCTCGGCGCGCGATCCGTCATGGCGCTGCCCGCTTGCTGCCAGGTCAGGAGGCAGACGGGGCGATGGCCGGCGGCACGATCGTCCAGGCCCTGCTCATCAGCCTGCTGAGTTTCACCCCGACCCCATCGCAGACGCGGCACAGGATCGTCTTGTGGCCCGACTGGACTACGCGAAAGCTCCGCTCGCTCTGCCCGTCGGTGAAGGTCAGCGGCGCGGCGAGAACCAGCATATCGCCGGGCGACGGCTTGCGGCGCGCGGTCAAGGCAAGGCGCTGACGGCAGTGTTCGCGCCACTGCGCGGCATGTTCATTGCCGGGTGGCCCGAGCAGGTCGAGGATCGAGGCCGGGCAGTCGTAATTGTACGGCCCCATCGTTTCGGTGAGATCCTTGTAGCCGAACGCCTCGCTGCTGCGCGCGGCGGGCTTCCATTTGACGAGGCAGATGATCGCGAAAGTCTCGCGCGGGCCATCAGCGTCGTAGCTCTGGCAGGCGGCGTAGTAGGCACCTGAACGAACCGTCGACTTCAGGACACGCAGGCCCGTCGTCCGGCCCCTGTCGGGGTCGGGCGGATAGGTGCACTGGTTGTCGAGATAGGTTTGCGGCGTGGCGAACGGAGCCATGCCATCGCGTGACATGAATAGCCAACCCATGGTCTCTTCTCCTCAACTAGCGCCCTTTGGCGCGGATTTTTGAGCTTGCGGCCTCGCGGACGACAAGCGCGGGGAAACGCGTCGGCATGGCAAGGACGACGACGAGGCAGGAGTGGTTGCTCACCCCCCGACCTGGCCGCATCAGCACTGATGGCGCAGGCGCGGCGGTCGTGGCGCTTATCGGGGAGGCGCTGTTGGACACAAAGATTGCCGGACAGAGCGCTTCCACATTCCTGACATGCCAGCGCCATGTGCCTTCCCGCGTAGACTTCCAAAGCGCAGGTCATGCAGCGAACTCCTCAGGCTGGGGCTGCTGGGCGTGCATCCAGTCAGCAGCAGCCTGAGCCTTGCTGGCGGCAGAGAAGATGGCGCGATGATCGTCTTTCAGCACGCGCAACCACGATGCAACGTAAGCAGCATGATCGGCGCGCGGATGGTGGGCGATTCCGAGGTCGGCAAGCACGAAGGATGCTGTCAGTTCAGCACAGATCTCCTCCATTGCCAGGCTGTCGCGCTTGAACCTTGCGGAGAAGTTGCGGTCGAGCCGGTGCCTCGCTCCTGTGGCGTGGGCTGCCTCGTGGTAGGTCCCATCCATAACGTGTCCTTTCTGTCCTCTTCTGCCAATCAAG
>NZ_LSIA01000113.1:0-264 GCF_001556015.1 Novosphingobium sp. CCH12-A3
GAGCGGATGGGAGTGTCGTTGACGTCAACGGTGAAGTCGCCTTCAGCGAACACGTACAGATGGTGACGAGATGATAAGATATCTCTTCCTTGCGATCACGATCATCTTCTACGGACATGTCCCGGCATCGGCACAGAATTATACGGTGAATTCCGTTTCCGGCGGCAACCTCGGCACCATTGTCTCGGCAACTTCCGGTTCGAGCCAGATGGACACCCGCAAAAACCTGGTAGTTCGAGGCGGATTGGTCCGAGGAAGGGTGGT
>NZ_LSIA01000114.1:0-486 GCF_001556015.1 Novosphingobium sp. CCH12-A3
GCGGACCAGCGGCAGTGGGATGGCGGGGTGCGGTGTTGCGGTAGTCATGCCGCCAGGGCAGTATCGCGGGCTGCCTGCCAGCGCCATGGCAGGAGTTCGTCAATCCGGTTGATCGGATGGCTCCGATCCGCTCGATCACATCGGTGAGCCAAGCCTCCGGTTCGACACCATTCAGTTTGCAGGTTTCGACCAGCGAGTAGAACAGCGCCGAGGCATGCCCGCCCTTGATCGAGCCAACGAACATCCAGTTTCGGCGCCCCAAGGCAAATCCGCGCAAGGCGTTCTCGACCAGGTTGTTGCTGACTTCGAGTTGGCCATCATCGCAATAGCGGACCATGGCAGCCCACCGGTTCAGCGGATAGCGACATGCTCTGGCCAAGGCGCTGTCAGATGACAGTCCCTGTTCCATGGTCTCCAGCCAGCTTCGCAGCGACGCAAGTCTGGGTAAGGCGCGTTCCTGCCTGACCCGTCGTCTCTGGTCCGGCG
>NZ_LSIA01000115.1:0-518 GCF_001556015.1 Novosphingobium sp. CCH12-A3
GATCATGGGGGGCATGCCCCCCATGATCTGATTGCCCGATCCGCCGATAGGCCTCGACCGGGGTTCTCCCGGCGAGGCCCGAGTGCGGACGCTGAGTGTTGTAGTAAGTGATCCACCTTGCAAGGCCAGCCTTCAGTTCGGAGCCGGTCTCGAAGGCGTGGAGATAGACGCACTCGTACTTCAGGGAGCGCCAGAGGCGCTCGATGAAGACATTGTCCATCCAGCGCCCGCGGCCGTCCATGCTGATGCGGACCTCAGCTTCGAGCAGCACGCTGGTGAAGGCCAGCGAAGTAAACTGGCTGCCCTGGTCGGTGTTGAAGATCTCAGGTCTCCCGAACCGGGCCAGTGCTTCCTCCAGCGCCGCAACGCAGAAGCCGGCATCCATCGTGTTCGACAGCCGCCAGGCCAGCACCTTGCGGGTTGCCCAGTCCATGATCGCCACCAGGTAGAGGAAGCCGCGGCGCATCGGGAGTGGAGTAGGAAGCGCATAAGCGCTTCCCCTCCCCGAACCGTACGTG